>JACQQN010000058.1 GCA_016206995.1 Candidatus Omnitrophota bacterium
CAATAAAATCATAGCTGCGTCCGATTTGCAAGTTGCACTGCTTGCATCAGTGCTTTTGCTTTGTTAATGGTTTCTTGGTATTCGCGCGCTGGATTTGAATCGTTAACGATGCCGGCACCTGCCTGTACGTATGCGATTTTATTGTAGACCATAATCGTTCGTATCGTAATGCATACATCCATATCACCGCTAAAGCTAAAATATCCCACCGCACCTGCATAAGGTCCTCTTTCTTCACCTTCTAATTCATCAATAATTTGCATCGCCCGAATTTTTGGAGCTCCGGTAACAGTCCCTGCAGGAAAGCAAGCTTTTAATAAATCAAAGGCATCCGTCCCCTTTTCTAATGTGCCTTGGACGCTGCTGACAAGATGCATGACATGCGAATATCGTTCAACTTCCGCAAACGTTTTGACTTGAACCGATTTTGGAATGCATACACGGCCCAAATCATTTCGGCCGAGATCAACCAGCATTAAGTGTTCGGCCATTTCTTTAGTCGATTTTTTCAATTGCGCTTCTAGTTTTTGATCTTCCGCAACGGTTTTCCCACGAGGGCGCGTGCCGGCAATTGGACGAGTTTCGGCATTGGCACCTGTTTTTTTAACCAATGTCTCTGGTGACGAACCAATCAATTGGAGATTTTCATTTTGAAAATAAAACATATATGGAGATGGATTGAGAGAACGTAAAACGCGATATGTTTGAAAACCGTCTTTAATTTTTCCCAATCGAAAACGCTGCGACAATACAACCTGAATGCAATCCCCTGCTCTAATATATGATTTGATTTTCTTAACTTTACTCATGAATTGAGCGTGTGTCATATTCGAAGAGGTTTTTGTGCTTAAATGTGCCGATTGGCTTGAGGTGCGAATTAGCTTGTCGTCAATGGTCTGACTTTTAATCTTCTTTACCATTTGATGTAATGCTCGATTTGCGTCTTGATATACGTGTATAAGATTTTTGTTTTTACAATCAGCAAGATAGACTAATTGGATCGTTCGCTCAAAATGGTCATAAATGAGTATGTTTTTCATTAAAAAAAGCAGCCCTTGCGGAAGCGGGATGGATTTTTTATCTTTGTTGAGTTTGATATCGTCACAAAATTGGACAAATTCGTAGCCTAAATAACCAATCAGCCCACCCACAAAGTTTGGCAGATGCGGTGAAGAGACATATCGATATTCGTGAATCAGATTTCTGAGATGGCGATAAACTTCTTTTTGATTCTTAACTCGTAAAACCTTTTTTTTCTTATCCGTTTTCACAATGACCGATTGTTTTGTGATTTCGATTGTTGCAGAAGGATGAATGCCAACAAATGAATACCGCCCAATTCGCTCCTCAATTTCAGCAGATTCTAATAGAAACGCTTTCTTTTCGTTTTTCGCCAATTTCAGAAATAAAGTAACTGGCGTTTCTAAATCTGCCAAAATTTCAGCATAAACGGGAATTAAATTCCCTCGCTTTGCGAGTTTTCGAAATTCTGAGAGCGACGGTTTTATCATTAATAAACTTGATTTGGATCAAACATTTTCTTTTCTGTTACTTTAACGATATTACCTTTATGATCCAGCAAGTGCACAAAACATGTGTGATACCCTAAGTGGCAAGCGCCCCCTTTTTGCTCAACCAGAATGAGCAATGTATCTCGATCACAATCAGTCAAGATTGCTTTTATTTTCTGAATATGCCCTGACGTTTCACCTTTAATCCAAAAAGTTTTTCGAGACCTTGAGTAAAAACATGTTTTTTTTACTTTAAGCGCGGTTTGAAGCGCTTTTTTGTTAACATATGCAAGCATCAAAACTTTTTTTGTTTTAACGTCTTGGACGATTGCCGGCATCAAACCGTTTTGGTCGTAACGAAACTTATGCATGATTTGACATGCTCCTTTCAGATGTTAATCACCGAACTAATACGCCATGTTTTTTTAAGTATGTCTTCACACGTCGAATAGACAGTTCTCCAAAGTGAAAGACCGAAGCAGCCAAAACCGCATCTGCCTTCCCTTTCACAAGTGCATTGTAGAAATGTTCAAGCTTTCCAACGCCACCGGAAGCGATCACAGGAATACTTACTGCAGTTGAAATTCTTCGTGTCAATTCGAGGTCGCAGCCTTGCTTGGTACCATCCCGATCCATACTGGTAAGAAGAATTTCACCTGCCCCTAACTTTTCAGCATGTTTTGCCCAGCGAATCGCATTCCATCGGCTCGGTGTACGTCCTCCATGTGTATAAACTCTCCATGAGTTATTACCATCTTTTTTTGCATCAATAGCGACAACAATGCACTGCTGTCCAAATCGGTGGCTTGCTTCGCGAATGAACTCTGGACGTAATACTGCGCTTGTATTCAAAGACACTTTATCACATCCAGCTTTTAGTAAGAGCCGGATATCTTGAATGGTTCCAATTCCGCCTCCAACCGTGAATGGAATATAAATTGATTCCGCCACTTTCTCGGCAACTCGCAGCATGGTTTTACGATTTTCATGCGAAGCAGTAATATCAAGAAACACAAGCTCGTCTGCGCCAGCACGATCATAGACGCGAGCACAAGCAACTGGGTTGCCCGCGTCCCGTAAATTGATAAATCGCACGCCTTTCACAACTCGGCCATCTTTAACATCCAGGCACGGAATAATTCGATGCGCAAGCACTAGACTTCCTTTTCGTTCGGTAACATTTTATCTTCCACAAACTGTAATAAAGCGGCCAGATAAGCTTGTGCATGACCCAAGATTGCAATGCTTAGCAATATCAAAACAATTAAATACCAAATAACGTTTGGACAATGCGTATTGAGTAATTCTGGTTTCGCCCAGAGGACAGTAGCAATTGCAATTGAGGCGGAAAACAGAATCCACCCGAGAATTGACCGCTTGGCATAATTGTTTTGGATATTTCGCCTGAGATCCCGAGGCATTTGCTTAAGCTTTCTGAACACATGATGTAATACGATGTGACGCAGCACGAGCGCCAAAACTAAAAAACTAATCGCAGCAAGAGACCATGACCATTCTTTTTGACTTTGAATCATACCCCAGCAGCTCATTTATGCACCCTGAGACACTTTTCCTTTAGCCGCAGCGATTGCTTCAGCAAGCGTAAAGCAACGCTCATACAGAGCTTTTCCAATAATAATACCGGATAATTGAGTACATCGAAGAGCTTTAATTGCAGTAATATCTTTTAATTTTGAAATTCCACCTGACATAATTACATGAAGTTTGGTATGGGCAACAAACTTTTGAAGCATCTCCAGGTTGGGACCTAATAAAGTTCCGTCTCGGGAAACATCCGTATACACCAAATGCTTAACCCCGATTTTTTCAATTTCTGCGCAAAATGAATCAACTTTCACTACTTGCACTTGTTTGCTCCAACCATGCGTTTGAATATTTCCATGTCGCACGTCAAGCCCGACGACAATTTGGTCTCCAAAACGGGCGATCATTTGTTTTAGTAGTTTGAGGTCAAGTGCTTTTGTGCCGACGACGGCACGTGAAACGCCAATGGAAAGCACCTCCCGAATCGATTCAAGCGAACGCAGACCCCCGCCAAATTGAATTGGAATTTTTACGACCGAACAAATATTTTTTAAAGATCCTAGATTTTTACGTTTTCCAGAAAGCGCACCATCTAAATCAACAACATGAATCATAGTTGCGCCTTCCCGTTCCCATTTTTTGCCAACTTCTTCAGGCGCTGCCGAGTAAACAGTCTCTCGGGAAAAGTCTCCGCGAGTCAATCTAACTACTTTTCCATTTCGAAGATCAATTGCAGGAATAATTTGAATCATAGCAAGTTAATAAGCCACGAAATTTTTCAGAATCTTTAAGCCAGCCGCCTGACTCTTTTCTGGATGAAATTGGACTGCAAAAATAGGTTCTTTTTCGATGACAGAAGCAAACCGTACCCCATATTCCGTAATTCCGAGATCTAAACTTTGTTCATGTGGCGTTGCATAAAACGAATGAACAAAATAAAAGTACGATTGGTTAGGCACTTTCCGAATAAACGGAGACGATCTTAAAAACCTAACTTGATTCCAACCCATTTGCGGTACTTTAAGTCCAATTTTTTTCTTGGGGAACCTTTGAACCGATCCTTTAAAAATTTTAAGTCCCGGAACCTTACGGTTCTCTTCACTTGATTCAAATAAAAGCTGTAAGCCTAAACAAATCCCCAAAAAAGGTTTCTCTCCGCTCAGCAATATTTCTTGAAGCGGTTCAATGAGTTTTTGTTTTGAAAGCGCTTGCATGGCGTGCCCAAATTCACCAACCCCTGGCAAAACAATTTTATCCGCTCGTTTCAAATCGCGAGGGTGACGTCCCAAAAACGTACGCCCACCCATTGTTTCAATGGCTTTTGAAACACTTCTCAAATTGCCCATTCCATAATCAATGACACAAATCATTACTGAAGCATTCCTTTTGTTGATGGGATGCCTTTGACGCGATCGTCGATTTGCGCTGCCCAGTCAAGGGCTTTGGCGATGGCCTTGAACATGGCTTCTGTTACATGATGAGAGTCTTCCCCGCTCACCACTTCAACGCACAGCGTAATCCCTGAGTGCTGAGTCACGGCACGAAGGAATTCGCAAGCGTCATGAAAAGAGTATTGTGCAGTTGACGCGAATTTTACTTTTTTGTCTTTGATTAAATGAAACGAAGGTCTTCCTGAAATATCAAGACTTGCACGAACCAGCGCCTCATCCATTGGAA
>JACQQN010000049.1 GCA_016206995.1 Candidatus Omnitrophota bacterium
ACGACAAACACAATCGTAATGTTGCCCAAAAGTTCCAAGAATTGCGGCACGTTGATGGAGATCGATTAACAGAAGCAAAAACAATTGAATTCATTTTAGTAACGGAAGGTGTTCCCGCGGGAATCATTACGCTGGAAGAGAATTCAACCAATACGCGTGGGAATATGATTGAGAGTCAAAAAGTTATAGAAGAAGCGATCGCACCTAATTTTCCAGATGCTTCAAAGCCTCTCAAAATTTGGGTGATTACAGATGGTTTTCATCGGATGAGAGCTGTGATACAGGCGCTTAAACAATTCGAAGGCGAGAAGTGGCGCGTGGCAGGTGATGCTCTTTACGTTCCAATTCTAAGAGAAATGTCCAACGATGAATTGATTTCCTATCTTGAACTTTTGGTTGGCTATCCGGAGGGCGTTGGCACACAAGATCGTTTACACGGAAGTGAAATAGAACGGATCGCAAAGTTTTTTAACTATGATTTTTCCGGAAGTGGATGGAATGTGGACCGAGTCGGAAAACTCCGCGAAACATTTAGAGAATTTTTAGAAGCTCGATCAGAACTTCGCAATCAAAAAGAATATACACTTCCAATTGAAACCATTCAACTTGACATGAGTCGAAAGGAAAGGGCTTTAGTAACAGGAAAAGACTTGGACAATTTAAAGAAATATATAGACGCGTCAAAGATTGCAAGAGCTTATGAGATTGTTTTTGAAGACCGATCTGGTGACTCTGTGATTTCAGTGAGTCTTATTCCGCACAAGCTTTTTGTCGATAATGGTCTCGCGGCTCGGGCGCCGCCTTACCAAGAGTACGATTTGGCTTCTCGTGTGTTTCAAATTTTGATTGATGATATTGTCCTCCGTGCAGTTGAGCACGGTTGGAGTGCCGTGACCGCCTCTGATGATGTGAATCGCTCCATTTATCAATACTTCCGCCGGCACCCCGATGAACTTGCCTTATTAAATTTAGCACTCAAACGCTATGGCATAGGAGTTGATTCCGCTTACTCGCGAGGGCTTGAGACATATGGTTCTACTTCATATCCCGCTCGGTTGGTGATTTCAAGTGAGCAACGGGATACCATTTCTCATTCCCAATTGCAACGTTTCAATTATTATTTGGAACGTGCCAGAAAAGAAACTGGAATTGATTTTGAAGTTGTCCAAAGATCAGGGCAATCGGTTGCTGTTTATCATGCAGGCAGTCAAAAACTTTTGATTGATCAAGGCCTTGCCGCTTTTGCTCCGGATCCTACCGATCAAACTTTATCTCGTCAAGTCCAAGCGTACGAAATTTTCATTCAAGATTTATTTGCGCATGCAGCTTTGTATGCACAAGGGTTCGACAAATGGAGTGTTTGGAGAAAGCGGGCAGAATCTTTCAAGAAAAATCCGGAAGATTTTCTTTTGCTTGCAGACGTTCTGAGTTTTGGAGAATTTGAAATCATTTCCGAGCCTTGGGCCAAATTTCATTTGGATGGAATTCAAGGTGAGACGAGCCTTGAAAATTACTTAAAAGTACTTCGAATGAGTACGTCGCTTAAGGAACTTAAAGAGTCAAATCCACTGCACCCTTATTTCATGCGTTTTTCTACGATTGATCGTGATTTTCCATTTCAAACACCCATTGAAACCAATTGGCTTGTAAGTCGTGACACAGTTAATAAGATCGCAGAGCTCATGGCTCAATCCGCTCAGAATATTGCGTTGATTGACCAACTGTTAAAGTCCCGGGATCAGCGTCTAAAAGTGGTAATTGTGATTGGGATCTACCAGGAAAAAGAGCGATTGTCGCCCTATTCTCCTGAAAATCCAACTGGTGAGGATGCGCTCCGCGTCAAAATCAATCAACTCAACGAGATCTTTAAAGGGACTAATATTGATTGGGAAATCATTTATGTATCACGCAATGCATCTGATCCTGATCGAAGCGGCGAAGTGATTGAAAAACTGCTCCACGAGAATGGCCTCGGGCAATACGCACGTTCTGGCCAAGTGCACAACATTGATATTAAAGATTCCAACCCAACCTTGGGGAAAGGAACTCAAATTCGCACCGGGATGCGGGACGCCATCGCAGAACGCAGCGGTCATCGAACGGCGGATGTTGTGGTGTATACCGATGCGGATGTTACGATGGATTTAAGACAACTTGGGTTACTGCTTGGGCCTGTAGTTTTGGATGAGACAAATCAGCTCAGAGTAAACGATGAAGGCCATTTCAACAGTACGGTTGTTGCGAATGGTTCCAGATATTCCGATCCAAATAAAAAGGTATTGTATTCGGGGTTAGGGTTTGAAGATTTTGCGCTTCCTGCTGGGTTGGACCCACTCCCAGACGCGGAAGCAGATTATGTTAAGGTGATTACCCGTAAATTTTTTGCAGAGCCATTTCTTTATGCGGCACTTTTACGAAATGGTATCAATGATACCCAAATCGGCTTCAAAGCTTATCCTAGAGATATCCTTAGGAAAATTCTTCCAAAAGCGGACGAGAGAAGATTTAGTTTTGATACGGAACTCCTGACACTTGCCTTGTCAAATGGCGCTTCTTTTCACGAAGTGTCAGTCTTATGGAGTGATTCACCCATTCATTCCAGCTTAAGGACTGCAGAAGGAAGATGGGAGAATTTCTTGGACTTTATCAGCCAGTATCGTCGGCTTAAGCACGTCAGAACGATTGCCAGCCGGGATTTGAAACACGTGCGAGACATTGCCCAGAATGCTCTCGAGCTCGCACGCTCAGGCCAAAGCACATTCAAAGCTGCGAATGATTTAGAGAGACTTGTTGCTGAAAAGTTTAGCGAGAAGTATCTTTCCTATGCTGCCATGTTGAAATTACAAAGAAATTTAAAACAAATTGCAGCAAGGGAAGATAATTTGCGCCGTTTTTTGAACAAAACAGGTGTGACATATCATTTGGTTCCTCGCGACGGAAAAGTAATTGCACGATTCAATCCAAAGTTCCAGGGGGTAGAGATCGACGAAGCGCTTGCTCTTATAGCACCTGATTATCGGGAGCGAAGCGAGAAAACATTGGCGTTCCAAAGTTTTATCGATGACCTTTTAAGGCACACCACTGGAGAAACAAACGTTTTTACGCGACAGGACAGTTTGGAATATTTGATCAGTCGTCCGGATGACGCAAAACGCCTTTGGGATTTTGTCTCAGATCATGCCAACCACATTCAATATGTCGATAGCAGTTATCACGACGCAATTAAAAAATTGGGGGTGCGTTCAGAATTGAGGCAAGGCGTTATTATTCCTCATTATGCAGATGGCCTTTCCCGTGTGTTTGCTGATTTAGTTCGTCAGCAGGGTTCCAATATCCTCAGTAAACTTACTCAGATAACTGGATTGGCTTACTTAAATGACATCAACCGGTTGGCGCAGCGTTCTGAGCTCCGGACAGGGGAAACCATACCTCTCGATCAATTAAGCAAGCGCGAGCAAGCGGTTGCTTTGTTAGAAACTCACCGAGGCCCTCCTTTTTACAAATTCTTTGCTTTCTTTCGTAATTTCAATTTCTATGTGCTTGGTATTGTCACTAAGAAAGCCCCCGGAACACAAACATTAACAAGTCAAGAAGAATACCTTTTGTATCGCGCGGGCCATGAGTTAAATAGAGCTGGCTATTCCAACATCGAGAAAATATCAAAGTCAAAAAATTTGGATCCTAATGTGATTGATGATGTATTTAAAGTGATTAAACATGGTTTTGGTATTGGTCGTAGGGAAATGACCGATGGACAGGAATCCGAGCCTACCACGTTTGCTGAGCGACTGAATTATTTGTTGGAGCGTGGCATCATTAAGTTCGCAATTGACGACCTTGATCGAGACGAAAGTCATGAAATCGTTGACGCTTTAGCGCTTTCTGAATTTGGTCATAAGAATTTAAAACACGACAAGTATCTGTACCCCCGCCGCGACCCAAACATAAACCCTATGGGCGTTCTAAGTTTTCTGACAATTGATTATATATCGAGTAAAGACGGTTCATTGA
>JACQQN010000050.1 GCA_016206995.1 Candidatus Omnitrophota bacterium
GCCTGCGGAGGGCTTTTTCAAGTGACTCGTGCTCACCAACCGATACTTCCGGTACCATTCTGCCACCTTTCTTGGATGTTTTACATTTCAAAGCTAATGACACTCAACTAATTGGAGCATTATATCCCGCCCGAACTCATTGTCAAGCGCTCGATCTCGTGTAACCACTTGTTCTAAAAGAAGATAGAGAGAGGTTCATCCAGAAATCCGATTGACACGGGAGCCCACCTTCGATATAGTAATTGACCAAAATGGATTATCTGTTTGGCTGGACCCAAGAAATCAAGAATTATTGGACGGCGTTTGTACGCATTATCTATCCCGCATTTTGCCTGACGTGCGACAGCCCTTTAGAAATTGATGAGCGTTACCTTTGTGCGCTCTGCCATTCGCGGATTCCACACCTTAAAGAACCGCTGTGTCAAAAATGCGCAGCAGAATGTCCACCGTTCGCACCATCAAATTTCCGATGTTCCCATTGCCGTTCAATCAAGTCTCATTATCATCGTGGAACTGCTCTTTTTCCTTATCGTGACGAAGTCAAAACAATTCTTCATGCCATCAAATTCGAAAAGAAACCCTGGTATCTTAAAATCTTCAAAGAAGCCATTGCAAAAGCAGCACTCCCCCTCCCAATTGCTGAGTATGATTTGATTGTTCCGGTTCCTGCTGATCCAAAAAGAAAAAGAGAACGTGATTTTAATCCTGCTTATCTCATTGCTGAAACCGTCGCCCAGTCATCTCCTGGCTCTCGCATCAGAGCTATTTTAAAGAAAGTGAAGTCCACACCTCCACAAAGCGATTTGGATCGCGTAAAGCGCCTCGTTAATCTTAGTGGAGCATTTCGTCTTTCTTGGCACACCGATGTCCGCAACCAGAAGATTCTTTTAGTGGATGACATCGTAACAACAAGTGCCACGATTAACGAATGTGCAAAATGTTTGAAGGAAGCAGGCGCAAGCCGCGTTGATTTCTTTGCGCTTGCACGGACAGGCTCCTCATGAAAATTCTAGATCGCTATCTGATTAAGCATTTCTTGATTCCCACTATTTTCTGCACGCTAACACTAATCTTTCTTGTCCTGGTTGCAGACATTTTCGATAACCTCGATGAATTTATTAGAAATGGTGTCACCGTGCGGCAAGCGTTGCGATATTATTTAAACTTAATTCCCTATATTTACGTCCAGATCATTCAATGGTCAAGCTTTCTTGGAATTCTTTACCTACTCACAACATTTAATTTTCATAACGAACTTACTGCCATGAAAGTTTGCGGGCTTGAGGCGACCATGATCGTGCGGCCTCTCGTGTTTTCCGGATTCTTAATCGGAATCTTTACCTTCCTTGTGAGCGACCAATTAGTTCCACCCACGTATGGAATTGCGAAGCGAATTCAGGAAGAGAGAATCGAACGGAAAAAGGATAAAAAGGACCGTTCGGTGTATCACGACATCACTTATTATGGAAGCGGAAACCGCTTATATTATGCAGAAACTCTCGACATGGAAAAAAAGAAAATGAAAGATTTCATTATCCTTTGGCTTGACTCATCCAAACGGACAAGAAAAAAAGTGATGGCGCGTGAGGCTGTCTGGACTGGTGATGCGTGGGAACTAAAACATGTGAATGAATTCGAAGTTTCATCAACGGGGCGGTTGGTTGACCAGCCAGCTGCTTTTGAAAACAAAATTTTTCCGGAGATCACGGAAACGCCTGAACAATTCTATAAATCAGCAGCGGAAACTACTTTAATCCCTTACCGAGAACTGAAAGAATATTTGATGAGTCTTAAGGAGAATGGCCTTAGGCCAAACCTAGAACTTGTCGACCTTTACACGCGGCTTGCTTCGCCATGGAATACGCTCATTGTCATGTTCATTACATTTCCCTTACTTGCAAAAACTGCAACGCGAAAAGTGATGGCAATGAACATTTTAGCGTGCATTGCGATGGTATTCGTATTTCACGTTTCGACTGCTGTTTTTGTTGCCCTTGGTAAATCTGGAAAGATTTATCCACTCTTAAGCGCTTGGTTAAGCAACTTTCTGTTTGGATTCGGAGCGCTCTTCTTTATTGATCAAGCAAACCAATAAAACCTCAGAACAGTCTCAGTAATTGCTTATGAAATATTTGGCGGGCAACTTTATATTCTTCTTTTGAAAAAATTAATCGCTAAGAGATTTGTATAGAAAACTTTACTTAAGTCCCCATTTCCCACGAGGAAAGATAATGGGTTTGATCAGGCGTTAATCGATCAATCCGAACTTGAAGCGCTTCCAGTTTGAGTGCTGCAATTTTCTCATCAATCGCAAGAGGAACAGAGTAAACTCTCTTTTCAAGCTGATCTCCCGATTGGGTAACCCACTCGGCGCTCAGTGCCTGATTGGCAAACGACATATCCATCACAGAGGCAGGGTGACCTTCAGCAGCAGCTAAGTTGACGAGTCTTCCTTCAGCAATTAAATTGATTTTGCGGCCATTTTTCAATTCGTATTCTGTCACAAATGGACGCGCCTCGCGGACACGTTTGGACAGTTTTTGGAGAGCGGGAATATCAATTTCTACATTGAAGTGGCCCGAATTTGCTACGATGGCTCCACTTTTCATTGTTTGAAAATGTTCCCCGCGAATCACGTGAAGATTGCCGGTAACAGTCACAAAAATATCTCCGATTGAGGCAGCTTTCACAAGAGACATGACATCAAAACCATCCATCACCGCTTCAAGGGCTTTCAGTGGATCTATTTCTGTCACAATCACGCGCGCACCCATCCCCTTCGCTTTCTGAGCAAGACCGCGCCCACACCAGCCATATCCACAAACAACAAACACGCTTCCCGACATCAGAATATTGGTTGCGCGTAGAATCCCATCAATCGTAGATTGACCCGTTCCATACCGATTGTCAAAAAAATGTTTCGTCTGGGCATCATTGACAGCAACGACTGGAAAGCGAAGAAGCCCTTTTGCTTCCAAACTTCTTAAACGAATCACGCCCGTTGTTGTTTCTTCAGTGCTTCCCTTCATCGTATCCGCAAGGTCTTTCCGCTCGCTATGAATGGCAGAAACAAGATCAGCACCGTCATCCATTGTCATATGAGGCTCGTGGTCAAGCGCTTGGTTGATGTGTTTATAGTAAGTCGATTTATTTTCTCCTTTGATTGCAAAGGTTGGAATTCCAAAATGCTTAACAAGAGACGCTGCGACATCATCTTGCGTGCTGAGAGGGTTTGACGCACACAAAACGGCATTGGCGCCTCCGGCTTTCAGCGCGATCATGAGATTCGCTGTTTCCGAGGTCACATGGAGGCAAGCTGAAATCCGAACTCCCTTGAGCGGTTTTTCTTTAGCAAAACGCTTTTGAATCAGTGCTAAAACGGGCATTTGCCGGCCCGCCCATTCAATCTTTAATTTTCCCTGATTAGCAAGACGGACGTCTTTAATATCAGATTTCACAACCTACCCCTTTCACTTGGAATTCTCACAAGAAAATTGACGAGAGAAGAATTAATGAATTTTCTTAAACAATAGCAAAACTACCTTTTTTAGCTTGAGGGTCACTCGTAATCTCTGAAAGTGCTTCGCGGATTTTTGATGCCGCGTCAGTCTTCTCCCAAGAAAACCCTTCACGGCCAAAATGCCCATATGCAGCTGTTTTTTGATAAATTGGTTTCCTCAAATCAAGATAATTGATAATCCCTTGGGGAGTAAAATCAAAAAGCTTCCGCAAAACCCGAACCAGCGCAGCATCCTTTGCTTGATTGTAAGGAAGAGTCTTCACCATCACAGAAACTGGTTCTGCGACACCGATGGCATAAGCGACTTGAATTTCACACTGATACGCTGCACCGCTTGCAACCACATTCTTTGCTAAATAGCGGGCGAAATAGGCTGCTGAACGATCTACTTTTGACGGATCTTTTCCACTAAACGCACCGCCACCATGAGCACCGTAACCTCCATAAGTATCTACAATAATCTTTCGTCCGGTAAGCCCAGTATCTCCCTGCGGGCCTCCAATTTCAAACCGGCCTGTTGGATTCACGTAAATCTTTGTTTTGTCATCCAAATATTTTGCTGGAATTACGCGTTTGATCAAAATATTTTTGACGTCTTTTTCGATTTGTGAAAGCGAGACAGCCCCGTCATGCTGACAGCTAATCACAATTGCATCAATGCGCGCGGGTTTCCCACCGACATACTCAACAGTAACTTGACTCTTTGCGTCAGGACGTAAATACGTCAGTTCTTTCTTTTTGCGAATGCGCGCCAGTTCATAAACCAACCCATGCGCCAGACTGATCGAAAGAGGCATTAAACTTTCCGTTTCATTAATTGCAAAACCGAACATCATCCCCTGATCTCCTGCGCCACCCTTATCAACACCCATGGCAATGTCAGGCGACTGTTTTTGAATGTGCGTGACAATTTCACAAGTTTTGTAGTTAAAACCGCTTTCTTCACGGTCGTAACCAATTTCACGAATCACATCTCTTGCAATCTGAGGAATATCGAGATTAGCTGTTGTAGTAAGTTCTCCCGCAACCATCAATTTTCCATGAGTCACCATGGCTTCACAAGCAACACGACCTCGCGGATCCTGTGCTAAAACAGCATCCAAAACAGCATCTGAAACTTGGTCGCACAACTTGTCCGGATGGCCTTCTGAAACAGATTCTGATGTAAACAAACGACGTTCTTCGCTCATTGATTTAATTCTCCTTTAGAAACCTCAAAGCAAAACAACGGGGTTCACCGTTTTGACAAGAATTGCTGGATCTCTTGATCTGCCTTGCGGTAAGATTCAAAATCGCCAATATCATACCATGTTCCACAAAAAGGAAAAGCAAAAACTTCCGAATGACCAATCAGCCAATGAACGTAATGACCGGGCGCATCTGGATTTTGATGATCTTCCATATATTTTCGAAGCATTTTTAAGCTTTCCGCAGGAAAAAAATAGACGCCGGTTGAAGCCAACGTGGTGGTTGGTTCCTTAGGCTTCTCAAAAAATGCCGTGATTTTTCCTGCTGAATCACAAGACACCAACCCGTAGCGCGTTGCTAAATGAAGATCTTGAACATCGTAAACAGCCAGTGTAGCGGAGGGGCTTTTACTCCTCGCTGTTTTGGTGAACTGCGTAAGATCAAAAGTAAAGAAATTGTCACCTGCCAAAATCAAACAATCGTCTGAAATATTCTTCTGGTTCATGGCAAATTCAATATCGCGAATTGCACCCAGACGATTTTCGTTCGCAGTAGACCCATCATTTAAAACATCCATTGTTTCCTTCGGATAAAATTTTTTTTGCCAAGCACAAAAAACATCAAAAAATTTGGCATTAGAAACCAAAATAATGCGATCCAGGCCGGGTATTTTCTGAACTTTCTCGATCAAATAATTGAGGAGCGGCTTGCCGGCAAGCGGAAGAAGAGATTTTGGGCAAGAATCCGTAAGAGGCGCAAGACGCGTTGCATAACCTGCGCAAAGAATAATCACCGTCATGGCAAAGTCACCAACTATCCCTCCAGAATCTCAGGAGCGATTTTCTTAAATTCTTCTTCAATAAACTTTCGAATTTCTCCGCCCGTACTAAATGTCAGAGCTTTTTCTGCGATGACTTTGATGTCAGTATAAAAGACAGATCGAATTGCTTTTTTTACTTTAGGAAGAACAAAAGCGCTTGTGCTGATTCCATCAATTCCAAGCCCAACCAAAAGAAGCGCTAAGACGGGGTCACTTCCCATTTCACCACAAAGACCGACCCAAGCATTTTCCTTTTTGGCACTTGTAATCACCTGAAAAATCAATTTTAAAATGGCGGGATGTGTTGGCTCGTAAAGATACGCAATTTTTTCATTCCCTCGATCAACCGCAAGTGCATACTGAATTAAATCATTAGATCCAATTGAAAAAAAGTTGCAAACTTTCGCCAAAATGTCACTAATCAAAGCCGCGGAAGGAATTTCGATCATGGCCCCTAACGGGACATTTTCATCAAAAGGAATCCCTTCTTTACGAAGTTCTTCTTGTGCTTCTTCGAAAATTTGTTTCGCGCGTTCAAATTCACCAAGACTTGAAATTAATGGAAACATGACTTTAAGCTTTCCATGAGCGCTCGCTCTCAAAATCGCGCGAAGTTGGACTTTGAAAATGTTAACATGCGTCAGACAAAACCGAATGGCACGCCAACCCAAAAAAGGATTCATTTCATGCGGAAGCTCGATAGAAGATAAAAACTTATCGCCCCCCAAATCCAATGTGCGAATGATCACGGGTTGTGGTGACATTTTTTCGGCAACAGTTTTATAGGCTTCAAACTGCTCTTCTTCTCCCGGTAAATCAGTTCGATTGAGGTAAAAATACTCCGTCCGGTAAAGCCCGATTCCGTCTGCTCCATGAGCAAGCACCGAAGGAACTTCATCGGGAAATTCGATATTCGCAGTTAAATGAACCCGGTGGCCATCTTTCGTTTCCGCAGGAAGTGTTTTTAATTTGTCTAGTTCTGAAATTAACTCGATGAATCGCTTTTCTTCTTTGGCGAATTGATCCATTGTGGTGAGATCTGGATCAATGATGACATCACCCTTATTACCATCAATGATCACTAAATCACCATTCACTACTTCCTTTGTAATTCGATCAAGACCAACGATGGCCGGAATTTCAAGCGAACGCGCCATGATCGCTGTGTGCGAGGTGGGGCCTCCAATGTCCGTTGCAAAAGCAATCACATTCTTTTTGTCCATCGAGGCCGTATCTGAAGGTGAGAGGTCGTGCGCAATAATAATGACGGGTTCTTTTAATTCACTTAAAATATCTTTTTCGTGTCCCATCAAATTCTTCAAAATGCGTCGACCAATATCTTTGATGTCACTTACACGTTCTTTAAGGTACTCGTCATCAATTTGGAGAAACGCATGAAAATAGCGCTGAATCACAGCAGCAAAAGCACTTTCAACTGCTACTTTGTCCTGCTTTACTTTTTGAATGACATCTTCGATCAGCGTACGGTCTTCTAAAATAAGCAAGTGCGCATTAAAAATGTCAGAATGTTCGTGGCCAATTTCGTCAGAAATTTTTCGACGAATGCTTAAAAGTTCTGCGCGGGTTTTAGTGAGCGATTCTTCAAACCGTGCAATCTCACGCGGGATATCTTCCTCGCGGATTTTGATCTCCCCCACCGAGAAAAAATCCTCGCTGTGGAAAACAAGGACGCGGCCCATCGCAACACCTGGAGAAACTTGAATTCCATGAAGAACTTGCATGATTATTCCTGAAAGTTGCCGTGAAACAATTTAGTGATTTCAGTCATTGCCTGACGGGCATCAGGGCCAACAATTCGGATTGTCACCGTGGTTCCAACGCCAGCCGCAAGCATCATGACACCCATAATTGATTTTCCGTTTACCTTTTGCTTCCCTTTTTGAATGGTAATATCACTTTGAAACCGATTGGTGAGCTGTACCAAAAGCGCCGCCGGTCTCGCATGGAGCCCTAGTTTATTGTTCACCGTAAACTTTTGTTCCAGCACTTCATGAACTGCCTTACCTATCTGCTTTTCCATTAAGAAACCTTGGTTTTTCGATAATACCGGTCTAACATGAGTTTTGCTAACTTTTCTGGATCGTGACGTACCTGCCCATCCACTTTGAGCATCTCACCATTCAGCACTTCATAGCCTTTGCTTTTGATTCGCGCAGTATCCAAGTGAATTGGATAAGAAGATGATTCTTTATATCGAGCAAGGATTGATTTTGGAATTGGCTGCGTATTAAGAAAACAGATGTCCAAGATGCGAGGATCAGTATGACTGATCAACGCATCCAGGTGATCGCATGAGGAATAATGATCTGTTTCGCCAGGCTGCGTCATAGCGTTCACAATAAAAATTTTGAGCGCATCTGATTCCACAATCTTCTCGCGAATATCTTTAATCAACAAATTAGGTAAAATACTTGTATAAAGACTGCCTGGTCCCATGACAATCAACTCTGCATTTTCAATCGCTTCAAGCGCTTCCTCAGTTGCCGGGCAATCAGCAGGTTTTAAGCTGACTCGCTTAATCGGTTTTCCACAAGCAGTGATGTTGGTCTCTCCTTCTATCACATGCCCATCCGTAAACTCGGCAACCAAACTCACGTGGTTGAGAGTTGATGGAATCACACGCCCGCGAATGGCAAGCACCTTGCTTGATTCTTTAATGGCTCTTTCAAAATCGCCCGTCACTTTTGAAAGCGCTGTGATAAACAAATTACCAAAGCTGTGGCCTTTCAGGCCGCCTTCTTCAAAACGGTATTGAAATAAATCCCGAATGAGCGGCTCGGTATCTGCAAGCGCTACCAAACAATTACGAATGTCACCCGGAGGTAAGATATCATGCTCGTCACGTAAGATTCCGGAACTTCCTCCGGTATCCGTTACAGTAACGATAGCCGTGACATTGCTTGAATGGAGTTTTAATCCTGACAACAACACGCTCAAACCTGTCCCGCCGCCGATCGCAACAATTCTGGGGCCCCGAGACAAGAAGTCTCGACGCCTACTTTCATAAACAAGACTTGCCAAGTCATTATTGGTTTGTGGCATGAGCGCTCTAACAAAAGTTCGCAAAATATTTTTGATAGCCGTATACACCAAAAAAATCCCAAAAATAAGTGCACCCAAAGCGAAACTTGCGAGAAGCACGTTGTGCCGCGAAATGGTCTGGATGGCTGAAATCGCAACCACAACCATCAAGCTAAGCCCAAAAGTAGCGAGAATCATCCATCGCTTCACGCCGATTCCCGGATAAAGCCATTTAAAATATTTCATGAATCCTCTTAATCAAATAAACCGGAAACAGCCCGTTTTGCTTGTGGCGTCTCCGATTTCATCTTGTCAATTAATCGTTGATTGAAATCGCTTGCTGAATGATGTCCAATAAATTTTGCGCGTTGCGTGAGCGCAGCTGCCTCAACTAGAATTGGAATATTTCGCCCCGGCCGCACTGGAATTGTCAAATGAGGCAAAGGAACACCCAAAATATCATGCGTTTGATTTTCAAGACCATGTCGGTCATACTCTTTTTTTTGACTCCACTTATCAAGCGTAACCGTCAAGGTGATTTGTTTCCGGTTTCGAATCGCACCAACCCCAAAAATTGCATTAATATCGATGATTCCAAGCCCTCGAATTTCCATATGGTGCTGCACAACTTCATTTGCGGCGCCAATAATTACATCCCCTTCGCGCTTAATTTTGACAACGTCGTCCGCCACCAAACGATGCCCTCTTTCAACCAACTCAAGAGCACACTCTGATTTACCAATTCCACTTTTCCCTAACAGGAGCGTACCAACCCCATAAACATCCAATAAAGTTCCATGCATGGTCGTGTCAGGCGCCATAATATTTTCTATAAAGACAGTAATTTGACTGACACAAATTGATGTTCGATAAACCGCACGAAAAACAGGTACATGCGCTGCAGTTGCTTGCTCCACAAAATCCTTTGCAATTGGTTGGTTTTTTGCAACAATGATACATGGAATTCGAAATGAGAAAAACTTAGCAAGATTTTTTCTTCGGCTGGCCCCTTTCAACTTGTTCAAAAAACAAATTTCTGTTTTCCCGAGAACCTGAACACGGTCATATGCGAAATAGTCGTAAAAACCTGAAAAAGCAAGGCCTGGCCGATGAATTTCACCCGAATGGACTTTTCGCGTAAGCAAAACGGTGGGATTAAGCAAACTGAGTTTAAGCCGCTCTCTCATCCCTTCGTAAAGTTGTTCAACGGTTGGATAAACCATGAAAACCAAAGCACTGCTTAGTGCTTTTTCTCCTCTTCATTTTTAATGAGCTCATGAACTTCTTCTGCCGTTTTACATTTCCGAATTAGTTCACAAAAATAACTGTCGCGAAGCAATCTCGAGATTTGTGCGAGCGCTTTAAGGTGAGGTCCTGAAGCTTCTTTGGGTGTGACCAAGAGGAAAAAGACATACACTGGCTCTCCATCCAACGCATCAAAATTAACGCCCCGATGGCTAATTCCCATCACAGCGACAAGTTCAGTAACGCGATCTGTCTTACCATGTGGAATTGCAATTCCTTGTCCGATGCCTGTCGAACCCAAATTTTCTCTTTCAATCAGCGCCTTGACAATGGCTTTTTGGTCGCCAATATTTCGGATACCCGACAAGACGCCTACCAGCTCTTTTAAGGCGCCTTCTTTATCTGTTGCTTCAATCCCAATTTTAATTGCTCGTTTTTCTAGAACTTCGTGAATTTTCATTCGAGACTTCCTCCCGTTACAGATTCATTTGATCATTCAACATAATTTCAGCTGTTACAAATTACTCCAGCGATCAACTTGCCTGACCCCTGAAGAAATATTTCGTTCGGTTTTTAACCAAAACAACCACAAAAAACAAAATAAAATTATCATGAATCCAGAATTGAAATTTCGTGTCGTTCTCGAGGATATTTTATGCTAACACAAAGCGCTCTCCCAAATAAATCTCGCGCGCTTTTTTATCAGTTGCTAAAAAATGCGAGGTGCCTGAAACTTCCACCTTCCCTTCATACATAATATAAGCCCGATCCGTAATTGCGAGGGTTTCACGCACGCTATGATCGGTTAGCAAGATACTTAACCCTTGTTCTTTGAGGCGTTTCAAAATCTTTTGCACTTCAAAAACAGCAATTGGATCAACGCCACTGAATGGTTCGTCGAGTAATATGAGTGACGGATTTGTAACGAGCGCTCGGGTAATCTCAAGCCGTCTTCGCTCACCACCTGAAAGCGTCATCGCCTTGTTTTTGGCAAGGTGTGCAATATCCAATTCTTCAAGAAGACGTGCGAGCCTTCGCTTCCGCTCTGCCTGAGGAATGTCAAGCGTTTCTAAAACTGCCATGATGTTTTCTTCGACGGTTAACTTTCGAAATACTGAGGGCTCTTGCGAAAGATAACCAATGCCAAGCCGAGCCCGTTGATACATCGGAAGGTGGGTGATATTCTCACCGCGAAAGAAAACGCTCCCCCCCTCTGCTTTGATGATACCAACTACCATATAAAATGTAGTTGTTTTTCCAGCTCCGTTTGGGCCAAGAAGTCCTACAATTTCTCCGCGAGAAACATGGATGGAAACTTTATTGACGACCGTTCTTCCTTTATAGCTTTTTACTAAATCCTGCGTTTCAAGTAAGTTCACGTTTTCCGCCTCTCGCTTCAAATCAATTCGGTTTTGATGGTTGCTTTTGGTCCAAATTAAATAAATCAGCCACTGAAGTGCTGGAGGAACCTTTTTTAGATTCTTTTGCACCCACCGCTTCAACGTCCCCACCCAAAATAATTTTCCCATCTTCTGCAAGATAAATCGCATTATCACTGTATGTCTGATGACCATCTTTATTGATAATAATGACGTTTCCAGTCGCAATAATTTTATAAATTTTCTTAGTACTTTGATTATAGAAAACATCCATAAAATCGGCAAAAAGCTTCCCCCGCTCGTCTTTTGCGACTACATTCTGGGAAAAATGCGCGATGTTCCGCTCATAATCAATCTCAAGCGGGCCATCACACGTAATGATGGTTGGTGCTTTTGTTTCCGTATCCAAATTCTGAACAACCACGGTCACATTCTTTTTGAAATTGACTTTCTTAAGCTGAGAGTCCCCGCTCGCCCCAATTCCTTCCACGTGAATGTTTTCCCGCTTCACTTTTGCGTGTACTGCCGTTTCAACCGTTTTTCCAGCAGGATTAATTTCTAATTCCTCAGTCAACAACCGCGTCCCTGTGTTGGTGGTAGCAATCACATTTTTTTGAAGATGGACGTTGTTGGTCGTTTTATCAAAAACGCCTGAATCAGCGGTAATGGTGATGGGGGAATCTTCAGCGAATGCTTTTGCAAGAACATTGGTAAACAAAATATTTTTTGCGAGGATATCTGCTGAATCGCCTTCAATTTCCAACTCTTTCTTTCCATTCGTGTCATACTTAGAAAATGAGAAGCGGTAAACTTTTTGAAGAACTTTGCTTTCGGTACTTGAATCAATGGGTTGAGTTTGTTCGGAGCTTTTCGAGGCAAGCCATAACTGAAACTGAACGAGCCCAATATAAAGCAATATTAAGATTGCGCTTGCTCGAATAATATTTTTAATCATATCAACTTATACCTTCCTTTTTGCCAAGACCGATTCTTCTGAACGATGATCGCCTTGCCCTTGTTTGGCTTCTTCCGTTTGCTTGGGTCTTGTTTTCCATCGCCGATGCATCCACACCCATTGCTCCGGATATTCCCGAATGACCGATTCAACGACGGAAGACCACTGTTTGGTCATTGACATAATCGGATCACTTTCGGAATTAAAATCTTCAGGCCAAATCAAATCGCGTCCAATCAACCGGTAGCCCTTACCTTCACGGACCATAAATGTAGGTAAAATTGGCGCACCACTGGCTCTTGAAATTTTCGCAGGTGCAGACGGTGTATACGCTAACTCGCCAAAAAACGGAACAAACACCCCTTCGATACTATCCACATCCTGATCCGGCAAAATCCCAATTGGCCGATTACTTCGAAGCACTTTCAAAATTGATTTTGGTGATGCATCCCGATAAAAAATTTGAGCCCCGGTAGCCAACCGAATTCCTTCGAGTACTCGATTAAATGGTTCATAATAAATTTTTCGTGCAATGACTGTTCCGGGTATTCCTTTTTGGCAAAAATAAAGTGTGATTAACTCCCAGTTGCCGATGTGCCCTGTTAAGAAAATGAGTCCTTTCCCCTTCTCGAGCGCCGTTTTTGCACGCTCAAAAGCACCGTCATCTTTAATTAAGGTTTCGTCTTTTGACCATCTCTTTTTAAGGATCGGGATTCGAAGCGTGTCAACGGCAGTACAGCCAAGATTCTCAAAAACACCGCGTCCGATTTGTTCGAGTTCTGTCCGAGATTTTGCCCCACCAAAGGCTAAGCTCAAGTGATTAAAAACCTTCTTCCGCTCTTTGGGTAGAATATACCACGTGAAGCGCCCAATCATTCGAATGAAAGAAAGCATCCACTCTCGCGGAAGTATCAGCGAGAAACCTTGCGCCAGCCGGAGCAAGAGATAAAGTAGAAAACGATACGGTCGTTTTTTACTCATGAGAAACTTTGAAACCTAAATCCCTGGCAAAGAACGGTTTTGCAAGGCAGTTTAATAGGTAAAACATTGTGTAATTATAGAAGAGCTTTAAACGTCAGTCAAGGAAAGGGATTGGGCTGAAAAATTCCTAAGTTTAGATAAAACCAGCTTTTAGCAAATCTTGTACATCCAAGAGACCGACTGCTTTTCCTTTTTTGTCAACAACAGGTAATTCATCAATTTTTCGGTCTCGCAATCGAGAAAGCGCCTCAGCGGCAAGTTGATCTTCAAGAATGACGCTGGGATGACGGGTTGCAAGTTTAGTAATAGGACAGCTTAGAATGCGGCTTCCTTGCTCATCTAGGTGGCGCCTGAGGTCGCCATCCGTGAAAATTCCTATTAACTTTCCTTTTGAATCGATAACACTACAAGACCCTGCGCGAGCAGCTGTAATAGCAAGGAGCGCTTTCTGAACCGTGGTGCCCGATTTCACCACAGCATACGCTTTCCCTTTGCGCATGATGTCACTGACACGCAAAAGTTTCTTACCTAAATTTCCACCCGGATGATAAAAAGCAAAATCTTCTTCCTTAAAGCCCCGTCTCTTTGCGGCGCAAACGGCGAGCGCATCTCCCATCGCAAGCGCTGCCGTCGTAGAAGCTGTGGGCGCAAGTCCCCAAGGACAGGCCTCAGAACTAATTGCGATATTCAAAACTACATCAGCATGCTTGGCCAGTGTTGATTTCAAGTGCCCTGTCATGGCAATAAGTTTTGCTCCGATTTTCTTAATAATCGAAAGCAAGCGCGTCACTTCTTCTGTTTCGCCACTATTTGAAATAGCGATCACGATATCTTGCTTCGTTACCATGCCCAAATCTCCATGGACTGCCTCCGCAGGATGCAGAAAAAGACTTGGCGTTCCGGTTGAGGCGAGAGTTGCCGCAATTTTTCTTCCGATTAAACCCGGCTTCCCCATTCCGGTGACAATCACCCGGCCCGCACAATCTTCAATCAAATCAAGAGCACTTTCAAAACCTTGATTCACATGAGGAATCAATCCAAGAATTGCTTTCGCTTCGCTTTGCAAAACTTTCTTGGCAAGTTGTAAGTCGCGTTTCATAGAGACGTCACCGGAGCTGTTGCGCGAATTGCTTTTAATACAATCAGTAACTCTTCGAGTAAATTGAGCGGAAGGTTGTTGGGACCATCTGATTTTGCTTCTATTGGATTCTCATGAACCTCCATAAATAAAGCATCGGCACCACTTGCAATCGCACAACGTGCAAGCGTCGGAATAAATTCGGCGTTTCCACCAGACGCATGTCCCAAACCACCCGGAAGCTGTACAGAATGAGTCGCGTCAAAAACAACGGGATAACCAAGACTACGCATAATTGGAATTGAACGGAAATCGCTTACCAAATTGTTATAACCAAAAGAAACACCGCGTTCTGTGAGCAAAATTTTTTGATTCCCTGTGGATTCAACCTTTTCGATTACATTTTTCATATCCCACGGCGCGAGAAATTGGCCTTTTTTAATGTTAATTACTTTTTTGGTTTTTGCACAAGCAACAACCAAATCGGTTTGGCGACAAAGAAATGCGGGAATTTGAATAATATCCAAAACGTCCGCAGCAGGCTGGACGTGCGCAATGTCATGAACATCACTTAAAACCGGAACTTCAAAAAGGCGTTTCACCTTTGATAAAACTGCAAGTCCCTTTTTCAAGCCAAGCCCACGAAAAGACCTGTGGGACGAGCGGTTCGCTTTATCATAACTTGCTTTAAAAATATAGGAGACGCCTACGCGCCGCGCAATTTCTGAAATTTTTTCCGCATGACGAAGCGCACTTTTTTCACTTTCAATCACACACGGTCCCGCGATTAATGCAAAACTGCCTTCTTCGCCAAAAACGATGTCATCTAATTTAACCAGATGCATTGGCAAGCTCCTTGTTTGGTTCACCATGTTCTAGAGATTTTGATTCCGAACATTTTAACTCAAGCGCTTTCTTGATAAATGAATAAAATAAGGGATGTGGTTTGTCCGGCTTCGATTTAAACTCAGGATGAAATTGGCCCGCAACAAACCAAGGATGATCTTCCAACTCAACAATTTCAACCAACTTTCCACTTTGATATGTTCCTGTAACACGGAGGCCATGCTTTTCAAAAATCTCGCGATATTTATTGTTGAATTCATATCGGTGGCGGTGACGTTCGCTAATATCTTCTGTTCCATATGCTTCATGAGTACGAGTTCCTTTTTTTAAAGCGCAAGGATAAGCGCCGAGCCGCATCGTCCCGCCAAGGTCTTTCACTTCTTCTTGCTCTTCAAGCAAACTAATAACGGGGTAAGGGGTTTTCTTATTAAATTCCGTGGAATTTGCATTTTTAAGGCCTGCTACATTCCGCGCAAACTCAATCAC
>JACQQN010000051.1 GCA_016206995.1 Candidatus Omnitrophota bacterium
AAGATGATTTGATGAAAATTTATGCGCACATGGAAGCATGCCTTGATTTTCCGGACGAACATTTAGAAATATACGCGAATCAAGAATTTCATTGCCGTTATGAGTCTGCAGGAAATACAATTAAGTTATTGATTGATTCTTTTAGTCAGGGTGAAATTTTACGGGAAGGCGTTCTTGCCGTTATTGTTGGAAAGCCCAATGTTGGAAAATCTTCTATTCTCAATGTTCTTTTAGAACGTGACCGAGCCATTGTTTCCGAGATTCCAGGGACCACGCGGGACGCCATTGAAGAATCCATTGAGCTTGACGGAATTCCAATCCGTTTAGTTGATACAGCAGGTCTCTTCACAAGTGAAGAACCTCTGACGCAGGCAAGCATGGAGAAAACACGGGCATATATGAAGGAAGGCGACCTCTTTCTTCTCGTTCTTGATGCGTCGACGACCATGTCTCTTGAAGATCAAAATATTCTTTCTGAACTTTCTGGAAAGCGCACGATTCTTTTGCTCAACAAAACGGATTTACTTTCTAATTTAAATTCAATATCCGAACTTAATATTCAAAATCAATTCAAATCCGTTGTTTGGGTTTCAAAACCTTGTTTGATTTCAGCAAAGACAAAGGTCGGTATCGAAAATTTAGAACAAACCATTGTCAAAACAATTTGGAAGGGAAACATCGAGAAAGAATCTGCAATGATTACACGTTTGAGACATAAGCGGGCACTTGAGGTATCGTTAGAAGCGCTTGAGAAAAGTTATCAAACTTTCTTGGCGTGTGAGTCGCTTGAATTTGTGACGCTTGATTTGAAGCGAGCTTTGGACGCACTTCGTGAAATCATTGGTGAGATTTATAGTGAGGACCTTTTAGACACAATTTTCAAAGAATTCTGTATTGGGAAATAGAAATTTGAATCTAATTTTCCTACATAAAAAATTTTTTGTTTTTTTGGTTGACACACTATTTTTTCTCACATAAAATTCGGTTTGTAGTTGATGGTGATGTTCTTTGACGACAAAAACTGGTAGCAGGTGTTGCAAGAGAGAAGAAAAGAGACAATTTCAAGTTAGGCAAACGAGCTTCATTCTATATGTTTCTTAGAGTTTCTAAATATTCAATCTAGCCGCGAAACACAAGGACAGGGTCAAAAGGCCCCGTCCTTTTTTTGTCTCTTTGTAAGGTTTCCTCGAGTTATTAAACTCATGCAACGTTGTAACGTAAAGGTTATATTCAAATATTACCTTTCATTTATCCATCTAAAAGGTCAATTTCAAAAGTAATGAGTCCCAAAGGCATAAAGCAAATCAAAGCCGCGTAAAAAGTTAAATTTTAAGGTTAAAGTTCAGTAGCAATATGTCGTTTTTTTGATTAGATCTACTAGATATGGTAGAATGCAGCGTAGTCAGGTACAAGATATGCTACGTTCTACCTCCTAAAGTTTGAATGCTTTTTGATTGAGTTGCAAAGTAAAAATGGGCAAAAATTAGAGTTAGAGTTGGGTTCACGAGACACGCTTTCAAATTTGCAGGGGGAGTCAATGAATGCAAAAGTGCAAAAGATAAAACAGCAGGCAAAGAAAGTTGGGAATATGACACATGATGCCTTAACACACACCCCTCGCCAAGGCGACGCTAATCAGGAAGGTAAGGCGAGTGCACAACATGGGCTTCATGTAAGCCGGCGGTTTACGCAAGAAGGCGTTCACCCCTTTGATCAAATTGAATGGACGCGCCGTTCAACCGTCATTACAAATCCCGATGGCTCTGTTGTTTTCAAAATGGAAGATGTCGAAATTCCAAAATCATGGTCGCAACTTGCGACAGACATTGTTGTTTCGAAATATTTCCGGAAAGCAGGTGTCCGCGGTGGTACTGAGACAAGTGTTCGCCAAGTTGTTAAGCGTATTGCCCATACAATTCGTGTGGCGGGCGAACATCTTCACAATTACTTTGCAACTCCTCAAGATGCGGAAGCATTTGAAATGGAACTTGCTCACTTACTCGTGAGCCAAAAGTGTGCTTTCAATTCTCCTGTTTGGTTTAACTGTGGCCTTTACCATGAATATGGAATTCGGGGGAGTGGCGGAAACTGGTTTTGGAATCCTCAAACGGATCAGATCGAACAAACCACGGACTCTTATTCGCACCCGCAATGTTCTGCTTGTTTTATCCAATCAGTAGATGATGATTTGATGTCCATTTTTTCATTGATTCAATCAGAAGCCCGGCTTTTTAAGTTTGGTTCTGGAACTGGGACCAACTTTTCAAAATTACGCGGGAAACAAGAAAAACTTTCAGGAGGCGGAACTTCTTCAGGTCTCATGTCTTTTCTCGAAGTGCTCGACCGGGGAGCGGGAGCTACAAAATCTGGTGGAACCACACGCCGGGCCGCCAAGATGGTTTGTTTGGATATGGATCATCCTGAGATTGTTGACTTTATTAATTGGAAGGTAAGAGAAGAGCGCAAAGCAAGAGCGCTTATTGCATCAGGCTACCCCTCGGACTTCAATGGCGAGGCTTACCGCACAGTTTCTGGTCAGAATTCCAATAACTCAATCCGCGTCACGGATGAGTTCATGCAAGCGGCATTAAACAATGGCAAGTGGAGTACCCGCTTTCGGACCACAGGCCAAGTTTCGGAAACATTTGAAGCGAAAGATCTTCTCGATCAAATTTGTAAAGCTGCTTGGGAATGCGCAGACCCGGGGATTCAGTGTGATACGACCATTAATGATTGGCATACCTGTTCCAATACGGACCGGATTTACGCATCTAATCCATGCTCTGAGTACATGTTTCTCAGTAACAGCGCTTGCAACCTCGCTTCGATCAATTTAATGAAGTTTTTAAATTTGGATGGAACATTTGACGTAGAAGGGTTTCGCCATGCCTGTCGGGTTTCTATCATTGCACAAGAGATTCTAGTTGATTTCTCTTCATACCCCACAAAAACGATTGCGCAAAACAGTCATGACTACCGGCCGCTTGGTTTGGGCTATGCAAATCTTGGAACTTTACTCATGGTCAGCGGTATTCCTTACGACAGTGAAGAAGGTCTTGCCATTTGTGGTGCAATTACAGCCATTATGACCGGGCACGCTTACCTAACATCTGCAGAAATTGCAAAAAATAAGAATGCGTTTCCAGGTTTTGCAAAAAATCGTGAACCCATGCTCCGCGTCATGGAAAAACACAGAGACGCTGTGTATAAAATTAACGCCTCCAAATGCCCTTCTCATCTTTTGAAAGCTGCCGAAGAAGATTGGAACCAAGCACTGGCATTTGGGAGACGATATGGTTACCGAAATGCTCAAGCAACCGTGATTGCACCGACAGGAACCATTGGGCTTTTGATGGATTGCGATACCACGGGCATCGAACCTGACTTTTCGCTCATCAAATTCAAAAAACTTGCAGGAGGAGGTTACTTTAAGATTGTAAACCAATCAGTGCCTCTGGCACTCAAACGACTCGGTTACTCGGATATAGAAGCTAGGGAAATTGTTGAATATGTTGCTGGGGTTTGTTCACTCAAACAGTCTCCCTGGATTAATGAAAATGCCTTGCTCGCAAAAGGGTTTACAAGCGACGACTTGCTTAAAATTGAAGCGACGCTTCCTTCGGTTTTTGAACTGGATCAAGCATTTGCGAGTTGGATAGTGGGCGAAGAAACACTCAAGCGGATTGGGTTCAAACCAGAACAATATCAAGCTAAAGGGTTTAATTTTCTCGAAGAGCTTGGGTTTTCAAAAGCGGAAATTGAAGAAGCAAGCCGTTATGTGTGTGGGACCATGACGATTGAAGGTGCGCCTCACTTGAAACCAGAATACCTTCCTGTTTTTGACTGCGCGAATAAATGTGGTAAAGCCGGAAAGCGATTTATCCAGCCACTGGCGCATGTTCGCATGATGGCCGCTGCCCAGCCGTTTATTTCAGGGGCAATCTCAAAAACGGTCAACCTTCCAAACGAGGCAACCGTTGATGGTATTCGTGATATTTACATCGAAGGTTGGAAAATGGGCTTGAAAGCAATTGCTCTTTACCGGGATGGTTGTAAAGCATCCCAGCCATTAAATTCAAGCTCAGGCGATTCGAAAGAAGGAGAGGCGGCATCATCGAAGAAAGAAACGGAAACACCCGTTCAATCTCCTGTTCTTAGCCGCAGGCGGCTCCCCAAGAAACGGTCTGGGTTTACTCAGGAGGCACGGGTGGCAGGTCACAAAGTTTATCTGAGGACGGGTGAGTATGAAGACAGTGCACTCGGTGAAATTTTTATCGACATGCACAAAGAAGGCGCCGCCTTTCGGAGTTTAATGAATTGTTTTGCCATCGCAGTCTCTCTTGGTCTTCAATACGGTGTTCCCCTCAAAGAATTTGTGGATGTGTTTACGTTTACTCGTTTCGAACCGCAAGGGCCAGTTGATCATCCAAATATTAAGTACGCAACATCTGTGATCGATTATGTTTTCCGTGTGCTTGGGATGGAGTACCTTGGTAGAACGGATTTTATCCACAAGCCGGTTGATGGCGAGCAAATTTCATCGCATAAAGAACCACGGCCAAAACAAAATCTGGCCCTTGAAGAGAACATCGCGCATGGAAAACAGGCGGCAAATGAGGCCATTTCCGAAAAACCCGCTCGAGCGCATTCTGCACCTGAATCTGTTGAAAACCTGATCGCCTCAGATAGTGAATTGGGAGAAGCAGAAGCAAAAACCATTGCAGTGCTCAGCGAACATCTTGCTCAGATGATGGGTGACGCTCCCGTATGCAATTCATGCGGCCACATCACCGTCCGAAACGGTTCTTGTTACAAGTGTTTGAATTGCGGTAACAGCATCGGTTGTTCGTAATTTCGAAAACAAACTTAGAATCAATAAGCCCCTGGTAAATTGAAATCTGCCAGGGGCTTTTCCTTTTGAAGAGTACGTCTTTACAGTACAAGATGATATAATACTCGCCATGAAACAAGAAAATCGTTTGCGTTGGGCGCTTGTAACAGGGGCTTCTTCTGGGATTGGGGAGGCGTTTGCGCGGCGGTTTGCGAAAGATGGTTGGAACGTCGTCTTGGTGGCGCGTTCGGTTGATAAATTAAATAATCTTGCGCGTGTGTTAACCGCAGAACATTCTATCCAAACGCTTGTCATTGGTGCAGATTTAAGGCTTCCGACCGCTTGCCGTCAAATTTATGATAAAGTTTCCGCAAGCGGTATTTGCATTGATTCGCTTATCAACAACGCGGGCTTCGGTGCTGTCGGTACGTTTGTTGGTATTGATCTTGATCGCCAGCTCGAGATGATTGATGTTAATGTAAGAGCGCTTGCGGAACTGACGTATTTTTTTCTTCCATTGATGATTGAAAGAAAACACGGTTGGGTGATTAACGTTTCGTCAACTGCAAGTTTTCAACCAATCCCTTACTTTGCTATGTATTCTGCCACTAAAGCGTTTGTCACGTCGTTTTCGGAAGCGCTTTGGGCGGAATGTCGTGACGCTGGGGTGACAGTTTTAAATCTTTGTCCCGGGAGAACCAAAACAAATTTTGGAGTTTTTGCAAATCAAAAGTCAAATCCAAATGACCTCCGGCCGGTTCAAACAGCGGAAGAGGTAGTGGATCTTGCGTTTCAAGCTATGTCAAAAAGAAAGCCAACTGTGGTAACAAATCTGTTTGACAATTTCCTTCGTTTTTTCGAAAGAATTATTACCCGGAAAGCAGTTGTTTTAATTTCCGGAAAACTTGCAAAACGAATGGGGTATCGATGAGACAACAGGTTCTTTATCTTGGTGATGGTCCCGCGTCGGGCCCAGCTTGTTACTTGCTTGGAATTTTAAAATATGCAGGCTATAAAACATTTCACTTCCCAACCTATTAATAAATTCCGAAAATAATTTTTAAAAAACCATTTTCGGTTTTC
>JACQQN010000046.1 GCA_016206995.1 Candidatus Omnitrophota bacterium
ACTTTATTCACAAGATGCTCCGAAAAATCACTAATGTCTAAAATATCCCGTTGGGTTAACACAGCTGCTCGTTCAAGGGAATTTTCAAGCTCGCGAACATTTCCTGGCCATTCATATTTGATCAGAAACTGCATCGCTTCCGGGCTCACGCCGCGAATTTCCCGGCTCAGCTTTTCTGATATCTTCTTCAAGAAGTGTGCCACTAAATCAGGAATGTCACCTTTTCTATCGCGAAGTGGTGGAATTTCGATGGTGATCACATTCAAACGATAGAACAAATCCTCCCGAAATCTTCCTTCCTTAATTTCTTCCTGCAAATCACGGTTGGTTGCTGCAATAATTCTAACATCGGTTCGAAATGTTTTTGTATCACCAACACGTTCAAAAGTTTTTTGTTGAAGCACCCGCAGAAGTTTGACTTGAAGGTAAGGCGTCAGAGCATCAATTTCATCAAGCAAAATCGTTCCACCATTCGCAAGCTCGAACCGGCCCATTCGATCTCGGATGGCATTAGTAAATGCTCCTTTAACATGACCAAAAAGTTCACTTTCAAGAAGATCACGTGGAATCGCGCCACAGCTAACTTCCACATAAGGGCCTTCTTTACGAATTGGACTTGATTCATGGATAGCGCGGGCGATCAACCCTTTTCCTGTTCCACTCTCTCCTTTTAACAGAACCGTCGTATCTGTATTAATGGTGGCTCGAATCACTGAATAAATTCGGCGCATTTCAGGATCAGATCCAACGATGTCATGAAATTGAGCATCCTTTTCTTGAAGTTCGTGCTTTAGAAATTCATTTTCACTGCGAAGTTTTCTGGTGTCAAAAATTCGGCGGATTAACATGCGGATTTCATCGTCATTAATTGGTTTGGTGAGATAATCCGTGGCGCCCATTCGCATCGCTTCAACAGCTGTTTCGACTGTTGCGAAGCCAGTCATCATAATGACATCCGTATCCATATGATCTGCTTTACACTTTTTAAGAACTTCGATGCCACTTGTTGAAGAAAGCCGTAAATCAACCAATGCCAAATCAAATTTTCGTTCGGTGAGTTTTTGAAGACTTTCGGCAACGCTCGCTGCCGCATCCACTTCGCAACCCTCGCCATTCAACACTTCCGAGAGAGATTCCCTCACCAACGCATCATCTTCAACAATTAAAATAGAATTTCTCACAAGCCCGCCTCTTTCTCCTGTACAGGAAGGGTAATTGTAAATTCGGTGCCGCCTTCTTCACAATTCCCTAATACAATTTGGCCTCCGCATCGCTCAATAATATCCCGGCAAATTGCGAGGCCAATTCCATTCCCTTCACCCTCTTTCTTGGTGGTGAAAAATGGATCAAAAATCCGTGGACGAATCGATTCAGGAATGCCAGATCCATTGTCTTTAACGGAGACAATGACGTGGCCATTCTTACGTTTTGTATCAACCAAAAGCTTTCCTTCGTGGGCTTTCGCTGAACCATTTCCATTGATATAAACAGCGTGATACGCGTTCTCAAACAAATTTTTAAAAACAAGCTGAAGGCCGCAATCACGCACCAAAATTTTTTCGCCACAAAAGTGTTTCTCCACCAAAACAGCATCTGCTGGAATATGCTGTACAAACGCATTCACACTTTGATTAATCAACTCATGAAGTTCTGCTGCTTTGGTTTGGTTGGGAATTGGTTCGCGGCAAAGCGCAAGCAATCCGCGAATGACGCGAAGTGAATGACGGATTCCATCTTTCGCCTTTAATAAGTAAGTTCTTGCAAGCGAATCTTCCATCACCTGGTCAAGTGCCAGATTGAGAAACCGACGAATCGCATCAATGGGATTGCTTAATTCATGTGCAAGGTGCGAAGCAACTTTCCCAATAGAAACAAATTTTTCTTGGTTGGGTAAAGTTTCTTTAAGCATGGTGAGTTCTTCGCGCAGCGATGCATTCTCACTTTGAAGCCGGTGACGAAGCTTTAAATTGTCATACGCAAGTGCGATGTGACGCGCAAAAAGCTCTGCTTGTTTCCATTCTTCGTGGGTGAACGGCGTTTGATTTTCTTTTTCGGTAATATTAAGAACTCCAAGCAGTTTATGATTGGACAAGAGCGGAATACATAAAAACGAAAACGTTTGATAGCGCCCCGGGCATTCGACCGCTTGTAACCGAGAATCGTGCCGGATATCTTCGACCAAAAGCCCTTCACCTTTTTTAGCAACAAGCCCACAAATTCCTTCATTCAATTTAATACGCACGTCACGAATTCGACTCACGGAGGGGTTTTGAAAGGATTTCAGAACTAGTTCTTTGCTAAACTCATCCCAAATAAAGAGAGAGCCCGCATGAGCATGGATAAGCTCTAAAGCCGCATCCAATGCAAAATGGACAAATGGGTCGACCTCTGAAAAAGAATGAAGGACGTGAGAAAATTTTTCTTGGTTATAGTCTGGGGATAAAAAAACTTTTTTAGATTCTTTACTTCTTTGAAAAATCAAACTCATACATGGGTTTTTCTCTGAACTAAGAATTTCTTCCTGCGAGATTTCCTTTCTTGAGGATCGATTGAAACTTGCCGGAAGTATAACACGTCTAATTTTGTAGTCAAGAGGGTTTTTTTTAATCATGTCGTTTTTTTAGGACAAAACTGTCCAAATTTTTCTAAATTTCAACGTATCTCCTGATTATTTTTGGACTGAATTAGCCGATGAAAGCGACTGAATATGACGTTCTGCTAATTGCGCCAATGGGTGTTGAGGGTATTCTTTCAAGAAATTCTTATATATAGAAAGCGCTTGGTTGGCATCCTGGAGCCTATTTTCAACAACTAAACCCTTCAAGAAAAGGAAATTGGCTTTTTTGCCTGGAATTTGTTCTTTTTGGTAATCTTCCTCTAAACTGGCAGCAACCTTATCCCACTCCCCTTTTTGGGCATAAGCTGTAACTAATGCACGTCGGGTGTAACCAGCGCCAAGAGTACCAGGAATCAACCCTTCTTCGAGGTTTTGATAGCGCTCGATTGCTTTGGACAACTCTTCGTCAGCTTCTTTTTTCTTTCCAATGGTTTCATAATGATGAGCAACTAAAAGAGGAATTTGAAGTGCTGCTGGTGACTTGGGATATTCTACTTCGATTGACTTGTAAATTTCCTCCGCTTTTTCCCAATGCCCTTCTTCTTGGAAAGATCGTCCGATCAGCAATTTAGCATCAAGCGCTCTCGGCTTTTCTTTTGCTTCATAATGCTTTACAGCTTTCTCATACCAAGACCGCGCCGTTTCAAATTGGCCCATCCCCTGATAAATCAAGCCAAGCCTCATCGTTGCTTCTCCAAATTGAGCGTGAGTTGGATATTTTTCTAAGAAAAGTTTATAAGTTTCAACGGCGCGGTCTGTCTTCTTAATTTTCAAGAAACTTTCACCAGCCGAAAGAAAGGAAAGTGCAGCATAAGGACTTTCTGGAAATTCCTTTGGAAGCTCAAGCCACGCTGTAGCTGCCTTTTCCCATTCTTCATTCGCCATATGAACCAAGCCGGAAAAATATTTGAGCATCGCGGCTGATTTAATCGGACCTGCTTCCTTTAACATCTTTTCGAAATGATCCACTGCTTTTACATAAGCAACATTTTCACTGCCTTTTTTGCCCTCTTGCTTATAATGAGCAATCAGCACAAGGGGTGCATACATCCCTTTATTCTCCCAAGGATGGTAAGTCGCTGTCTCCCAATACATGGCTTCGGCTTTGTCCCAATTGCCTTGCTTTTCATAAATCTGTGCAATTCGGAAACGAGCTTCCGAAGCAAGCGTTCCTTTCCCCGTGAAATTCTGAACTACTTTTTCAAGTGCAGAGCGTGCTTCATCTAATTTACCTTGCTGCACCTCGAGATCTGCAACTATGAATAAACTTTCAGCGGCTTTTGTCGTCGAAGGATATTTTTCCACCACAGCCTGAAAAGCTTGGATGGCGGGCGTTAATACCTCGGAAGCTTTTGCTTGGTCAAAGCCTTGGCGCTTAATTTCCTTCAATATTTTCGAAGCTTCATAAAACGCTTTTTCTGCTTTGTATTCACCCGACTGACAACCAAGAATCAATGATGCAAATGCAAGAACAACAAACAATTTCCTTAAACGGTGCAGAACATCCGACGAAACCCAATATCCGTTATTGCGAGGCAATATGTTTTCAAATGTAGGGGCGACCCCCTGTGGTCGCCCGCTGGTCACGGGCAGGCACAGGGGCCTGCCCCTACTATCGCGTTGGTTGCTCGCAATGACATTTTTATTATTATTCACGCTTTTTTCCTCCGTAATAGTGCCAGCGCAAAACCAGCACCCATTAAAAGAAATGTGGATGGCTCTGGATTGACTGGTATACCGTCATTATCATCAGGAGGGCAATTAGAACCTGGGCAGGTATCAATAATCGGTGGCCCTGGTGGTGGCTTTGGACATTCATCACCAACGCAAGGACAGTTGTTGTCATCAACGCATCGTGGGTCGGGACTGCTAGGAGGGCCGCTGCCAGGGCCACCTGAACCTCCGGGACCACCACCCGAACTTCCTGAACCGCCTCTGGAACCACTAAATAAAGCGAGTAAGGTTCCAAACATGGCACCTAAAAGAAGAAGCCCCATCAAAACTTTTTTCTTTGACCAAAAAGATTTCTCTTCAGGAATAACGATTTCCTCGCCCTTTAGGTCTTCGAGAGTTTGCGAATTTCCTTTAGTAGCATTCGGACGAAGATCGCTTTTTGCACCGAGCGCTTTGCCTGTTGGACTTCCCACCAAAGAACCGGGAATAGTAATATTCATCAGCGGATTTGTCATGGGCCACTGCAACTTAGTCAACAC
>JACQQN010000052.1 GCA_016206995.1 Candidatus Omnitrophota bacterium
GACGACACAGTTCACAACCTCTTAAAATTTCACGGCTTTTATCAGCAAGACGATCGCGATCTCCGCCAAAAACTCACGAAAGAAGGAAAAGAAAAACATTATATGTTTATGGTCCGAACAAAAGTTCCTGGCGGGAAGCTCACGTGGAATCAATATCTCACGATGAATGATTTCGCTGATCGTTACGCGAATGGGACACTAAGAATCACAACCCGTCAGGGGATCCAATTTCATGGTGTGATTAAGAAAAATTTGAAGACTGTTATCAAATCTTTAAATGAAGCAATGATTACCACGCTCGGCGCTTGTGGTGATATTGAACGAAATGTCGTGTCGTGCCCCGCGCCACTCGAAGATCGAACCCGCGCTGAAATTCAAGAATATGCGAAGAAAATTTCCGACCACCTACTTCCCAAAACCCGCGCGTATCATGAAATTTGGTTGGACGGAGAAAAAGTAACATCAACCGAACAAGAAATAGAACCCTTGTACGGAAAAAGTTACTTGCCTAGAAAATTTAAAACCACGATCGCATTTCCCGGCGACAATTGCGTTGATGTTTATGCGCAAGATCTTGGTCTCGTGGCTGTTTTAGAGAAAGCAGGAGAATTGAAAGGTTTTAATGTGCTCGTAGGTGGCGGTCTTGGAATGACACAAAATAAAGTGGAAACGCACCCGCTTCTTGCGAAACCGCTTGGGTATGTGGGGAAAGAAAAAATTGTTGCGGCGGCAGAAGCAGTGATTAAAGTCCATCGTGATTACGGGGATCGTGAAAACCGAAAGCGCGCGCGCCTCAAGTATTTAATTGAAGATCGCGGGATCGATTGGTTTTATGCCGAAGTAAGAAAACATACTGGGTTTAATCTCGAACCCATTACCGAAATGAAATGGGATCATACAGATGACCACCTTGGCTGGTTTGAAATTGGCCGAAACCTTCATTATTTTGGGATTTTTGTAGAAAACGGCCGGATTCAAGATGCAGGTTCGGTTCGAATGAAATCTGGTTTGAAAAAACTGGTGGAAGTTTTTAAGCCTGAAATCCGCCTGACACCCCAGCAGAATATTTTACTTTCCGGGATTCCAACCCCAAGAAAGTCAGAATTTGAAAGGGTCCTGAAAGAATTTGGAATTAGAACTGAAAAAGAATTATCGAACACCGAGCGATGGTCGATGGCGTGCCCCGCGCTTCCCACGTGCGGGCTCGCGATTGCGGAAGCAGAGCGTGTTTTTCCAAAAGTGGTTGATGATCTTGAAAAAGAAATCGTGGGGCTCAGCCTCCAAAATGAAAAAATCACCATTCGAATGACAGGCTGCCCAAACGGCTGCGCGCGTCCTTATACGAGTGAAATCGGGCTGGTTGGTTCAACCCTCCGTTCTTATTCGCTTTACCTCGGTGGGAATTTTGAGGGTACGCGGCTCGCCCAATTAGTTCTACCGGTGGTGAAAGAAGAACATGTTGTCAAAACACTTTCGCCGATTTTAAAACTGTTCAAGTCGGAGCGGAAATCAAGCGAGCACTTTGGGGACTTTTGCATGCGGAAGGGAATTTCAGAGATCCAAAAGCTGCTCAAACCAGCAATTCTCTCCTAAACGGCTATCTTTTTATTGACCTCTCTCGATGATCTTCTTACAATAACTTCCCATTTCATCAAGAAAGTTGAGGAAAAAATGTGGAATTTAGTTCTCCCAAGTGAAATCAAGCGGTTTGAAGAGATAATCATTAAGCTTGAGAAAGGCGAAATCTCTTCGGATGATTTCAAACGCTTTCGGCTTGAAAACGGTGTCTACGGAATTCGCGGAGTAGATGACAAGCACATGATCCGCATTAAAATTCCGCTTGGGCTCTTAACTTCAGAACAACTCGACTCAATTGCAAGCGCAACAGAACAGTTCGCGCCTGCGAAGATGGGTCACATTACAACCCGCCAGGATATTCAAGTCCATAACATTGAACGCAGAGATGTCCCGAGGTTTTTGAGTGTCATTGCAAAAACAGGGCTCACAACGCGCGAAGCATGCGGGAATACGGTTCGAAATGTAACCGCGTGCCCTTATGCCGGTGTTTCGCGCGGAGAACTTTTTGACGTTACGCCTTATGCAAAAGCAGTCACGCTTTATTTTTTGAGAAACCCGCTCAATCAGAATCTCCCCCGGAAATTTAAGTTTGCTTTTGAGGGCTGCCCGGAAGACCACGCGCGGACGCCGATTCATGATGCGGGCATTGCTGCGGCTATTCGGCGTCAAGGCGGAAAAGAAGAGCGCGGATTCAAAATTTACGTTGGCGGAGGCTTGGGAAGCCATCCGGTTAGCGCAGTTCTTCTCGAACCATTTACATCGGAAGGCCTTCTTTTGCCAACCTGCGAAGCGATTATGAGAATTTTTGACCGAATGGGAAATCGAAAGAACCGCTCTCGAGCACGGCTGAAATTTTTGCTTGAAGAATGGGGCGAAGAAAAGTTTCGTAAAACCATTCTTGAAGAAAGAACCATTGTTTTAATGACGCGTTCGGGGAAAGAATATCCTTCTTTTGAATGTGTGGAGGAAAAAGCTCCTCTTGTTTCGGAAAAAGTGGTGAAAGCGTCTTCGCCGGCATTTGAACGTTGGAAAAAAACAAACGCACTTGAACAAAAGCAAAAAGGGTTTTACATCGTTCACGTTCGCTGCCCATTGGGTGACGTTACGGTCGCTCAAATGAGGGGAATTGCGGCGGCTGCAAAAAAGTTCTGCGGCGGCCGGATTTGTGCAACGATTACGCAGAACCTCATTTTACGCTGGGTTCCAGAAGCATATCTCGGGGTTGTTTATCAAGAGCTTGAGAGATTGAAACTTGCCTTTGCGAGCGCAGAACGCTTTGCCGATATCACACGCTGCCCTGGTTCCGATACTTGCAACTTAGCCATTACAAAATCGCGCGGCCTAGCGCAAGCACTTGGGGATTCATTTCAAAATGGCTTGGGAAACTCGGCTGACTTGAAAGATATTGATATCAAAATTTCAGGATGCCCCAATTCATGCGGCCAACACCACATTGCAGCACTTGGTTTTTATGGAACCGCGCGAAACGTAAATGGGAAATTAGTTCCTCATTATGAACTTCTCGTGGGCGGTGGCACCGTAGAGGGGAAAGCAACTCATGGGGAGGTGGCGCTCCGAATCCCGGCTCGACGCATCCCGGAAGCAGTAAAATATTTGGTGACTTTCTATCAGCGTGAGAAAAAAACAAATGAAATGTTCAGGGGATTTTTGCAACGCGTTGGCGTCAAGAAAATTCAATCAGAATTAGAGCCATTCACCAAACTTGAATCATTTGATTGCAACCCAGATTCTTACCGTGATTGGACCGATGAAAAACCCTTTGCTTTGAAAGTTGGCAAAGGCGAGTGCGCCGCGTAATTTACGGGTGAAATTCTAATTCAACGAAATCCTTTTTATTTTCTTCCCACCCAAATAATTTCGCACCTCGATTTTTATCTTTAATCGCATCTACAACAAGGTAAGAAACGTTTGGGTAAAGCGGTTTTCCCTCGCAAAGTGCTTGTCGCTTGTCTTCCTCTGAGAAATAAGCACCAACATCCGCGTGTGAGTGATAAATCACTTTCATTTCCATCCCGCGCTCGCGCGCCATCTTTTGAATTCGGAAAAGGTCCTGCGGATCTAAAAAGTATGCGGTTTGGCTTGTGCGTGGAAATTGTTTGGGATTTTTCTCGTGCATTTCATTTTGAAGATTGCGACAAGGAAAGCAAAGTTCAAAGCTTTCCGCAGC
>JACQQN010000047.1 GCA_016206995.1 Candidatus Omnitrophota bacterium
GGGTCTTCGTCCGTCACCCATCCAGTATCCACCGCATTCATGTAAATACCATACTTCGCTAGATCACTCGCTGAAGTATGCGTGAGCATATTCAGTGCTGCTTTTGCCATGTTCGTATGCGGATGCCGGTCAGTTTTTGTAAAACGATGAAATTTTCCTTCCATCGCAGACACATTCACAATATGTTTTTGACCAGTGTTTTCTCGCTTCATCATTTTTGATAACCGATTACACAAAACAAATGGCGCGATTGCATTCACCAATTGCAGCTCAATCATCTCCGATGTTTCAATTTCCCCTAAGCGCAAACGCCAACTATTGATTTCGCGTAAATCCACTTGCTGCAGATCAGCATCCAATTTCCCTTTCGGGAATACTTTTTCCGCTGCAAGCGTGTGGTCGTGGACATAAGGAATCTGAGAAAGTTGGGCAGAACTCGATAGCCCAATCGCAGGCATTTTTCCATCCCAAGCGACTGCAATTTGTGCTTGATTTAGAAACTTCGGTTGATCGCGAGACATAAGTTCTTGCTTACACGTTTCAAACGATTGAAGAAGCGGCTGAACATTTTCCGGTAGATCTTGAAATCGCAACATCTCATTTGGCAAAAGATGCGCGTAAAAACCAGGCGGCCGGCGGACGGTTTGTGCTGCATTGTTGATTAAAAGATCAAGCCGTTTATATTTTTGCTCGACGTAATTGCAGAAAATTTCAACACTGGGTATGTGTCGTAAATCGAGTCCATAAATATGAAGCCGGCCTTTCCAATTGTCGAAATCCTCTTCGTGGGAATAGCGTAGTGCGGAATCAACTGGAAATCTCGTTGTCGCAATCACGCGCGCGCCTGCACGGAGCATCATGAGTGTCGCTTGATAACCGATTTTTAAACGCGATCCGGTAATGAATACAACTTGCCCATGTAGAGGTACTGTTTGAAAACGTTTCGCATAATTAAATTCCGCACAACTCGGACACATGGAATCATAAAAAAAGTGGAGTCGCGTAAAATCATTTTTACAGATATAACAATCGCGCGGGTTTACTAATTCACGATATTGAGAGATGTTTGCGCCACCCGCAATTTGTTTTGGTGCAGTGAATACAGCGGCTTCCCGCGCACTTCTAATCCCAGTTGCTTTTCGCGCACTCCGTTCCCGTTCAACAACCTTTTGCCGTTTCAGTTTGGTTGTGAGTCTCGATCTAATGCGCGATTGATCACGATCCGGCCTTGAAATTTGTCCGGCAGCTTTCAGAAGCGCAATTTTCTGTTCGTGGGAAAGATAAGCGAACTGTGCGCTATTTTTAACCAAATCTTCAAGCAAATTGATGCACGCCTGAATTTCTTCTTCCGAATATTTTGCAGCTTCAATTTTGTGAGGTTTATGAGTTGTTAACATATTCGATGCGTGACCAACGACTGACTACGCCTCAATTTGATCTTCAAGTCTTTGACTCAGCTCCGAAATCTGTTTTAAGAGATAACCCGGAAGAAGATTTCCTGCCTCGAGTTCTTTTTTGGTATTGGCGAGTACCGTAATTAAGCGTTTGATTGCCGCATTTCTACGGGTTTTTCGAACTTCAGCGGGATCCTTTACTTCATGTTCAGATATAAGACGCCTTACTTGCGCACGGATTTCTTTTGGTTCTCTTCCCGTTTCTAAAACATCTTTACGAATTTGATCCAATTCTTCCGAAGTGAGTGATTTATTTTTTTGCGCAAGCCGTAAAACATCCACCGCTTCAAAACTTGGGATTTTCTTTGGATTTTCATTTCCATTCGACTGTGACTGAATCACCTTCGGAACTTCCCGCTCGAGAAACATATAAGAGCGAACCATTTTAAGCGCTGTGAGCGGCTTAATACCAAGTTCCTTCGCCACATAACCATCAAACTCAATAAAGCCCCAATGTTTGTACATTTTGTTTTTCTGAATGGTAAAAAGATACTGCCCAAGCTCAATCCATGACGCTTTGTGCCGTCGCGCTACTTCCACTACTTTTTCCCGTAATTCGTCTTGCTCAATATCTGCACTGATTACCATTGGTTGCTCCTCAATTGATTGCATGATTTATTCACATAGTGCTTTTAGTTTTACACGGTCATTTCAACGTAATTTCGAGAATGAGGTCACCTTTGTGATGGCACGTTGGGCACGGGCGGCCTTGACGCGTCAGTCTCAGCTTCTGCCCATCCTTCGTATTCGGCGGGATGGTAACAGAAAGAATTCTTCCATCTGGGTTTTTCAATTTCACGCGTCCACCGGTTTTGGCTCTTTCTTTTGATATTCGGAGTCTTATTTGGACATCCGCGGAAGGTGCTTCTGGTTCGACCACTGTTTCACTCTCAGGAGAAGAATAAAATTGATAAACTGTCCCACCGGGCCCACGAGTTTCACGCGCGAATCTTCTTCCTCCACCGCCGCTAAACCCTTCAAAAATATCGCCAAAAATATCCGCAAAGCTGGAATATTGTCCGCCGCTCCGCGAAGTACGTGATCTTTCTCTTCCACTGAATTGCCTTAAAAGTTCTTCGTAATCAAAACCATGTGAACCTGCAAAATCAGCGGTTCCTTGAGCACCGCCAAATTTTCGCATTTGGTCGTACTCGGCTTTCCTTTTAGAATCTGAAAGTGTGTAATAAGCGGCTGATATTTCTTTAAACTTTGCTTCGGCTTCTTTATTTCCAGGATTTTTGTCAGGGTGATACTTAACAGCGAGCTTGCGGTAAGCTTTCTTGATTTCTTCCGGTAAGCTTTTTTCAAAAATCCCTAAGATTTGATAATAATCTTTCATCATTTCTCCAACCAAATGAAGGGAGATATTTTAATACACTGGGGTCGGAATTCCAATAACCTATTCTGGTGGATGTGTCAGGTCGTATCGTAAGATTAACACAGTCTAATAATAGTAAATGGCGGAACCGACTTGAGTTGCAAGAATGGTATGCTCTACGGATTTGAGCCGACCGTTTTTGTCAAACTCAAATTGATACTTAGAAACAGCTCCTCCAACATTGTTATAGGAGAAAATAGTGTAAACAACCAAATTGCCATTACCTTTTGAAGAAGCGAGTGGCTGGATGTTTGCTTCAACATCTGGAGTCAGTTGTCCCGCAGAATACCCCGGAATTTCACTCACGCTTGAGATGATTTGTCCGCCTTCATTCAATCCAATGAAACTACGAATCAAATTAAGGTGTTTTTCTTCACTCATTGAAGCCGAAAAATAATCCTGATATGTTTGCACCAATGCAGGGAGATCCCCCATGGCTAAAGGTCGGAACGTTCCTTTCGAATCGTAAAGGTAAACGCGGGTGGGACTTCCACCCAGTTCGGTGACGTCACTTGCACGAATGAATTTTGCGCCCCGATCTCCAAGTGGTTGAACAGAAATGCCATGATAATTCCCTTCCGTAATATTCTGTGTTTTTAAATAAGCACTGAACTTTTTTAACACGTCCTGATCATCCATCGCCATTACTCCTTTCAGAAAAAACATCAAAAAACCGGTACACACAAAACTATTCAAACAAAGACGAGTAACAGATTTCATGGTGATTCTTTTTCTATTTTATTTCAAACTCGTTGCTTTCAACAAAGGAAAGTATTTTGTCGCGTGCGCTTACGAGATCCGGCTGGTCAAACGAATAAGCGATTTTGATTTTAAACTTTCCTATGGGTTGATAACTGTTCCATTTCCCATCTGAATCAGAACTTATTTGCTGGAAAGCAACACCACTCCACGATCCTTTTAAAGAACTTCCCGGTAATAATTTCACTGGCTCGGGCCAAATGCGCTCGGCTTTATCCGTCCGGGCGCGCTCATCATTGTAAGTAGTTATGGCTGACGATTTTTGTGTGAGCGAAATAACGCTTCCCTGAAACTTGAGCTCATCAAAAATAGTTGGGAAAACGTAAACCGTTTTTAAAGCACCATGATGCGGTGCGTGATTCTCCAACTCAAATTCGACCGGCTCTCCTTTTCGGTACAACGCTTTTCCAGTTGAAAGGTTTAAGTTATCTTTATTGGGAAATGGGAGTGGTGATTGTATTTTCATAGCGCTACCTAACGACAATATGCCGGCTGTTAATAATAGGACTATTGTTCTCAACTGCATTATTTTATACTCGAGTGACAGCCAACTTTAACTAGCGGCTATCACTAATTCGACTAAGGATTTCATTGCATTCCCCAAAGGAAAGGTATTTTAATACAATTTTGATTGAGACGTAGAATTTTTTTCATCATAACTATTTCCGTGCTTCTAAATGCTCCCAACGCTCGTAAAGCGTTGCGATTTCACGGGCAAGTGCGTCTGCTTGCTCCTGAATTTCAGAAACTTTATTGAAATTTTGATGATAAAGTGCGGGGTCCGCCAACCTCGCGTAAATTTCTTTCTGATCGGCTTCAAGTTTCTGTATTTTGTCAGTCAGTTTCTCGAGCTCGCGCTTTTCTTGAGACGTAAGACCTGTCGTCATCAGCTTTTTTTGCGCTTCAGATTTCCGAATCTTTTTTTCTTCGGTTGTGGAACTTGCGCGCTTGCTTTGACTTTGATTTAACCAATCATCATAGCCACCCGGATACTCAGAAACCACGCCGCTGCCTTCCATCGCGATTGTGGACGTCACCACATTATTCAAAAATGCTCTATCGTGACTGACCAAAAGAAGTGTTCCAGAATATTCGACCAGCAACTCTTCCAAAAGTTCCAGGGTTTCGACATCCAAATCGTTTGTTGGTTCATCCAACACCAGCAAATTAGAGGGTTTTGTAAAAAGCCGTGCCAAAAAAAGACGATTCCGTTCCCCGCCCGACAATATTTTGGCTGGCGTGCGTGCGCGTGCCGGTGAAAAAAGAAAATCCTGTAAGTAACCCATTCCATGCCTCGACCGACCATTTACCGTTACCATCTCACCTGATTCACACACGTTTTCCATGACGGTTTTATTTTCATCAAGCTGCTCCCGGAGCTGATCATAATAAGCAATTTGAAGATTAGTTCCGAGACGCACCGTTCCTTTTTGAGGTTCGAGCTGCCCCAAAAGAAGTCTGAGCAATGTTGTTTTCCCGCAGCCGTTTGGTCCAATCACACCGATTTTATCGCCGCGCATGATCTCGGTTGAAAAATTGTGGATCAAACTTTTTTCACCATAGTCATAACTCAAACGTTTCGCTTCTGCGACGAGCTGGCCGGAACGTTCGGCTTCTTGTGCTTGCATGCGCACCGTGCCAATCCGCTCACGCTGGGCGCGTTTTTGTTCCCGCATCTTTTCAAGCCGAACCACACGGCCTTCATTTCGAGTGCGCCGCGCTTTAATTCCCTGACGGATCCAAACTTCTTCTTGCGCCAGTTTTTTGTCAAAGAGCGCGCGTTCATTTGCTTCGGCGTCTAACGCCATTTGTTTGCGCTCTAAAAAAGTTGCGTAGTCGCACGACCAGCTAAAAAGTTTTCCGCGGTCGAGTTCCACAATTTTAGTCGCAAGGCGCTGCATGAACATTCGGTCGTGCGTCACAAAAATAACAGTGCCTTGATACTCCTTCAAAAAATTTTCCAGCCAGTCGATTGACTCAATGTCTAAATGGTTGGTTGGTTCATCGAGCATTAAAATATCAGGCTTCAATACAAGCGCCTTCGCGAGAAGCGCTCTTTTCTTTTGTCCGCCGGACAACTCCTCAAACTGGCTTTCAGGATCCAATTTCATGTGAGCGATCACTTCTTCCACCTGGCGGTTCATTTCCCACCCACCGCTGTGGTCCATTTCCGACTGTAGGTTGCCCAGTTCATTCATCAATTTTTCGCTGTATTCCGTCTGAAGACGGTGACTCACGTGATGATAATCACTTAAAAGTTTGACATGTTCACCAAGGCCGGAGAGCACAAGATCAAACACATTGCCGGTAATACCCGTTGGCACTTCCTGAGGTAAATGCGTCACACGAACACCTTTTTGATAGGCCACGACTCCTCGATCAACTTTCTGTTGACCGGCCATTACTTTCATTAACGTCGTTTTGCCCACACCATTTCTACCCAGAAGCGCCACGCGCTCACCCGCCTCAAGCTGCAAACTCATGCTGTCAAAAAGGGGTGGTCCGCCGAGCGTTAACGATATTTCCTGCAAACTAATCAGAGCCATTTTTTCCTTACATGACTGATTAAGATTGAAAAAAAAGTGGCAGTCACTCATTAAGTAACTGCCACTTTTTGTTACTTTTTGGGTTAGAAAAGTGCCGATTTTTATGCTGTACGAGTGTAAACAATCTCCATCGCTTTGAATTCATTACCGTCCGGTCCTGTGAGATAAGTCGTATAGGTATTGTGATCATTGTCAGTAACCGTCCATTCTGAACGGCCGTGGCGCGATTTTTCACCTGTTAGCGGGCAAGAATTTTCACCCGATTGTTTGAGTGTTTTTGTTGCCGCATCATACTGGCCAGAAACCATCATAATGCCGGTTGCCATACTGTCAATCCAAGTTGAAACATATTCTTGTTTGATGTTGTCATAACCCGTGTAACCAATTCCTTCGAACGGCTCATTCATCCAGTTTCCCTTGATTTCTTGTTTCAAGAATCGGCCACCATAAACTACAGTATGAGTCGCAGTTCCGATGCTTTCTTCGGTTGGTCCATCTGGTACCATCCAAAACTTGGAAGTATAAGTCCAATTACCTGCAAAACCTTCGAGAACTTTATGCGCTTCGGATGGCACCATCAGCGTTTTTATTTTCTTCATCATCGCTGGATCCATCGCAGCTTTTTCGCCTGCCACGGCTTCCACGTTTGGCATTTCCTCCACCGCAAAAGCAACTGGTCCCAACATTGTGAACAACATAACAACCAACAATACCCGACTTAATGCCTTCATTGAATTCTCCTCTTTTTATATTTTTTTCAGATTAGACTTCAAGCCCACTCAAAAATCACGACTCGGTTTAAAAAGCGGTATATTAAATGCTTTTTTCAATCAGGAAGCAACGGTTTTTTAAAGTGGTTAAGCGCGAGGATGAAATTGAGAGTAAACTGCCTTCAAGCGATCTTTTGAAACATGGGTATAAATTTGTGTCGTGGAAATGTCCGCGTGACCTAAAAGCTCTTGGACCACGCGAAGGTCCGCACCACCTTCGAGCAAATGAGTTGCGTAAGAATGACGAAATGTGTGCGGCGTTATGTTCTTTCCAATGCGTGCTTTTTTTGCATATTTTTTAATCAGTGACCAAATCAACTGACGCGAGACTTGGTCTTTCTTCTTCCGGCTTGGGAAAAGCTGATCACTTTCTTTTTTGTTTGATTTGGCTGCGCGATTTAAATAACTTTCAATCGCTTCTTTTGCCATTTTCCCAAGTGGAACCACACGCTCCTTGTTTCCCTTTCCAATACATTTGAGAAACCCCGCTTCAAGATTTACATTTTCTTTTTTGAGGTTGACGAGTTCTGAGACCCGAATTCCACAGCCATAGAGAAGTTCAAGAATGGCGCGGTCTCTTGAACCGTCATCAGTGCGCGCGTTCGGTGCCGCAAGAATCTTTTCAACCTCCTGGGACGTGAGAAAATTAGGAAGCTTTTTCCAAAGTTTAGGAAGTGTAAGAACGCTGGTTACGTCCTCTTTAATTCGTTTTTCACGCGCAAGAAACCGGTGCAAAATCTTAATCGACACAAGTGCACGCGCAATCGAGGGCGCCTGAATCCCTGCGTCTTTCTCGGA
>JACQQN010000001.1 GCA_016206995.1 Candidatus Omnitrophota bacterium
CATGCTTTCTTCGTGAGCTCTCCAAGCGTTTTCAATTCCGCAAATTGCGCGGCGTCGCTTGCATCTGCAAGGCAGCCCGGCCTTAAACCATCGCCCAAACTAAATGAAACATCATGCTTTTTGAAAATTTCGCAAATTTCATTGTAGTAAGTATAGAGAAAATTTTGTTTGTGATGCGCGAGACACCATTTTGCAAGGATTGAACCACCGCGCGAGACAATACCAGTTACGCGCTTCGCCACAAACGGAATGTATTCCACCAACACACCGGCGTGAATTGTCATGTAATCAACGCCTTGGCGCGCTTGTTTTTCAATCACGCTCAGCATAATTTCTGGCGTGATGTCCTCAACAGAACCCGCTTCTTCTAACGCTTGATAAATGGGAACTGTTCCAATTGGAACAGGGCTTGCTGCAATAATCGCTTCACGAATTTCGTCGAGTTTTCCGCCAGTCGACAAATCCATCACGGTATCGGCGCCATATTTCACAGCAAGATCGAGCTTCTTTACTTCCTCGTCTGTATTTGAAAGGACTGCTGAATTTCCAATGTTTGCATTAATTTTGCATTTCGAGGCGATACCGATTGCCATTGGAATCAGATTCGGGTGATTAATATTGGCTGGAATGATCATACGGCCGCGAGCAACTTCGTCACGAATCAACTCTGGTTTTAAACCTTCTATTTGGGCGACATACACCATTTCTTCCGTCACAACGCCTTTTCTGGCATAGTGCATTTGAGTGACATTTTGCTCACTGCTTCTTTTTTTCACCCAATCAAATCTCATTAGCGCTCCTTTTATCTTTCCAATGGGGACCAGGTACAAAATCAAAAATTGTTGTACCTGGTCCCTTTTGAGCTTAACGCCTTTTAGAAAAACCGACCTATTTGATCATATTTTGTTTTGAAATCACCTCTGAAGTAAGCCGATGAGTCAAAAGCTTCATGATGGCCGGCAGGCAAGTCAATTGTTGAGAGTTTACTAAAAGCGGAAGGGTTTGTCTAGCCCCCCTATTAGAATGAATTGCGGCGACCGTAAAAATAGGTGTTAATCTGTTAAAAAATGGCAGGGAGGCGGCGCTTTAAAACCTGTAGGGTAACTGGAAGATGAGCATGAAAAGCTTGAAGCGCGTGGGCTTGTAACACTCCTAGCCGGGTGCGGATGAGGCGGAGTTTTTCGACGTCCGATGCGCCGGCTGAATCTGTTGATTTCTCTCGCTCCGTTTCCTCAAGAAATTCCCTGAACCTTTCCCCGTCATAAATTTGAATCAAACGCTCAAGCAACCCCTCCATCACTTGCAGCAATCGTTTGCCTTTTTCATATCCAGCCTCTACAGATAATTCCAAAAAAGCTAAAAAGCTTTCAACTTGATTTCGCAAAGGGTTGTGATCCGCGGGCTGCGACACCCTGATGATTTCGATAACTTGACTGAAAAGTTTTTCTCGCTTTTGGTCAAGCTGTTTGATAAAAGATTGGGGTTCAAATCGCGTTGTCGCATCAAAATTCTTTAAGAGAAGTTTTTCAATTTTCCGCGACTCAAGCTGCTTGAGCTGTTTTTCTACTTCCTTGAAAGAACGCAAATAAAACTTTTCCGCTTCGGTCGCAATGTTCTTTTGCTCTTTCTTCTTACGCGTGCCTTTCACAATTTCTTTTTCTTTGAACCGTTCGTTTGCCATTAATTGATTTAATAAAAAGAAAGAGGCCGCACAGCTTCTTGCTTCTTCAGAACTTTCACTCAGTTTCAAAAGCGCAAGGATCGTTTGCTCACGAATTGATTTTGGAAAGCAATGCTCTAACCATAAAAGAAGCGCTTGGAGAAGCCCGCTTTCTGTTTTTATGGCTTGCAATTGTGGCCCAACTAATTTAGAAGAACTTTCCTTTGGAAGTTTCCGAGCAGAAACTTCCCACCTCTTAAGAACCTGCTTTAAAAGCGTATGTCCTTTCATAGACTGACCGAAGACCTTTTCATGGCGTGAAACTAACTTCCCCTGCGCCCTATTCTAACGGATTTTAGAAGAGAAAAACATTACTTATTCTGAGGGCTTTGTCTCCCAAACACTTTTTGGAAAGCCTTTTAAAATTTTAAATGCGAGCTCCTTTAAAATATCTTTTTGATATTTTGAATAAAGAAAATCATCCGAAGGTGGTTTCAATCTGAGGCCAACCGCACGATTCGTCCAAACAGGACGTTTCAACTTTGCATCAATTAAGGAAGCTTCAAAACCAACTCGAACCGTTCCGTCTCTATCGTAATGCTCCGCATCCCAATCAGTAATGGTCACAAGCAGAAAAGCATCTGCATCAAATGACTTGTTTAATTGCTCGATGGGAAACGCTTCCTCAAAGAGAGCAATGCGCTCAAGATGAGGGGCCGCTTGCTGGGGTACAAAAATGAGAAAATCTTGTTTCAATATCCGCTCACCAAGCAATTCTCCGAGTGTGTTTGTGACGAAAGTAGGGTCGTAATCGATGGATTCTTTTAGTCGGAGTTCCTTTTCTTGAAACATCCGTTTCAAATTAGAAAGAAGACCGGGATGTGTCGACAAATAAAGCGGGGACGGGTTTGTTTTTTGAATCGGAAGAATCACAATCGATTTTTTTGGCGGGGGCGGTTCTGATTTGGCTTTACCGTATGAAACGGGCATGGTAGAGAAAACAGCGCACCAGACAAGGAAAAAAATTGTTGTGAGACGTTTCATATCAGCTCTGCTTGTTTCTTAAAAAGCAACGAACACAAATTAAAATTGTAAGCAACCCAATCAATAACAATGAAAAATGGGTTAGAAAAAGAGAGCGTTCCAACCGGTAAAAAAGCTCACCGCCCACAACTTGCTGGAGAAGTGAGCGGGCTTGCAAAAAAGAAACGAAAAGGATCAAGAAAACAGTTAAAAAAAGAGGGACAAACAAAACGGCAAAACTTCCCTGCTTGCTTTTCTCCCCCCTGTTCAAAACTTCTTCATTCACTTTCTTCCCCTCTGTTAAACTTGAATTCTCGAGTTTGGCACTTTTCACCATGCCCGTAATTCCCTCTCCCTTTTTAAAGGGAGAGGGCTAGGGTGAGGGTTGATCGTGATTTTCAATTTCCCCCTCACCTTAATCCTCTCCCCCAGGAGGAGAGGAAAAAG
>JACQQN010000048.1 GCA_016206995.1 Candidatus Omnitrophota bacterium
ATCTTGAATCGGGATACAGAAGACGCAAACGGTCGATTCGAATTTAGTCTCAGTCGTAGTTTTTAATGGTCAAAGGTTTTGATCGCTATTTTTTCGATTTAATTCAAAAATTTTAAACGCGAAGGAGTTTAAAATGAAAATAAGACTGTGGATTTTTGTTTTTTTGTTTGTGGTTGGTGGTTTGTGCCAAAGAGCAGTTTTTGCTGGTGAGTCTAAATTTGCATATGTTGATGTTGGGAAAATTTTCGATGAATTTGAGAAGACAAAAAAATTTGACCAAGAACTTCAGCAAGAAGGACGAGGCAAGCAAGAAAAACGCGACGCGATCGTTTATGAAGTTAGGCGGCTTCGTGATGAACAAGCGCTTTTGACTGAAGAAAAGAAAAAAGAAACTCAGACAAAGATCGAGGCAAAGTTAAAAGAGCTTGAGCAATTTGACGAAAAGGCTCAAGGCGAATTAAGTGAGAAGCGGAATACGATTATGAAAGACATTTTCTCGGACATCGACAATGTGGTCAAGGGCTACGGTGAGCGGAAAGGTTACGACTTGGTCTTTAACGAACGTGCGTTGCTTTATAAAAATCCAAGCTTTGACAAAACAGATGACATCTTAAAAGAGCTAAACGAAGAATATCAGAAAAAGAAAAAATAACGTTATGGGCGAACAACAAAGAACTATCCGGCAAGAATTACAGTTTGAAGGTGTTGGCATTCATTCGGGGCGTCCTGTTCGTCTCGTTTTAAAACCTGCGCTCGCAAAGAGCGGTATCCGTTTTGTGCGGACAGACATTTCAAATTCTGAGCCAATTCGAGCAATTGTAGAAAATGTTTCTGAGGGTCGCGGTCGCCAAACGGTGCTTGGGACAGCTTCTTGGAAGATTCAGACCATTGAGCACTTACTGGCTGCGTTGCATGGTTTGAAAGTAGACAACGTTCTTGTGGCAGTGAACGGTGATGAGCTGCCCGCATTGGATGGCAGCGCAAAAGCCTACGTGGATACGATTTTAAAAGCAGGTTTTGAAGAACAAGATGCACCCCGGGAATATATGAATATCACGACACCTATCTACTACTACGAAAAGGATTTTTCGATTGCAATTCTTCCCGCCGAGGAGCTTTTAGTTTCGTATACTTTAAGTTACGCACATCCGGATCTTACGGACCAATTTTTCTCATCTGCGATTACACCTGAAATCTTTACAAATCAAATTGCGTCGGCGCGTACTTTCTGTCTTAAGGAAGAAGCCGAAGCGCTCAGAAAATTGGGATTTGGTCAAGGCGCTAACTTTTCAAACACACTGGTATTTGAAAAAAACCAACCCATTCAAAACGCCCTTCGCTTCCCAGACGAAGCTTGCCGTCATAAAGTGTTGGATCTTTTGGGGGATTTGTATCTTGCGGGACAACCATTTAAAGCGCATATCATTGCGTGTCGCACAGGCCATCAACAAAATTTAAGAGTAGTGAAGCAGCTTGCCGATTACCGAACCGCTTCCTATCAATATGGCGAAAGGGTGCTTTTACCGGCCGAGGGTGGACAATGGAGCCAAGCTGCAATTAAGCGGATTCTTCCACATCGCTACCCATTTCTATTTCTTGATCGGATTCTTGAAATGGAACCAGGTAAGAAAATTGTTGGCATGAAAAAAGTTGCGGTAAAGGAATATTTTTTCCAGGGGCATTTTCCAGGGCACCCGGTCATGCCTGGGGTTTTAATTATTGAAGCGCTTGCTCAATGCGGCGGTTTTTTAATGCTTTCGAAACCAGGCAATTTAGGGAAAATTGCTTATTTCATGACCATTCAAAACGCCAAATTTCGTCAGCCAGTTCTTCCTGGCGATGAGCTCCGTTTCGAAGCTGAGGTGGTTCGTGAGCGCACGAAAACCGGTGAATGTGTTGGGCGCGCTTATGTCGGAGATAAATTAGTCTGCGAAGCAGAAGTTCGCTTTGCAATTGTTGACGGTGCGCCAGCAGAAGAGGAGAAACAAATTCATGAGCGTTAAAGGCGATAGTGTTTTGGTTCATCCTACCGCTATTGTTCACCCTGATGCTGAATTGGGTGTTGGGGTAGAAGTCGGGCCTTATTCGATTATTGAAGGAACCGTCAAAATTGGCGATCGCACGAAAATTGATGCTCGTGTATCTATTAAGGGATATACAACCATCGGTGCAGACAACGAAATTTTTACAGGTGCTGTCATTGGAAGTATTACTCAAGATAAGAAATACAAAGGTGGGGTGAGCTACGTTCGGATTGGTGATCGAAATAAGATTCGGGAGTACGTTACGATTAATTCAGGGACAGAAGAGGGAACGGAAACCGTGATTGGAAATGATAATTTAATTATGGCATATGCACATATTGCTCATGATTGTATCTTGGGAAATCACGTTACTTTAGCCAATAACGGCACGCTTGCGGGGCATGTGGTGATCGAAGATAGAGCTATTGTTGGTGGGTTTGGCGGCGTGCATCAATTCGTTCGAATTGGCTATTTATCCATCATTGGTGGTTGCTCCAAGGTCGTGCAAGATATCCCCCCTTATATTATGGTTGATGGCCATCCAGCGCGTGCATACGGTTTGAATAGTGTCGGGCTCGAACGTGCCGATGTTTCTGATGAAGAGCGTTCTAATCTTAAGAAAGCATTTAAAATTTTATTCCGGTCAGAATTGATTGTTAAGAACGCAATCAAAAAAATTGAAGCAGAACTTTCAGGCTCCCAAGCGGTTCAAACACTCCTCGAATTCCTCAAGAAGTCAGAGCGCGGTATTTGTAAGTGATTGTTTTATAATTACTTATAGTGCGTTCCTTCCAAAATAAAACAAAGTTATGTACAATTTTGTAACTCTACCGTATCATACGTTTTTGTAATTATCCTAAATTGTATGAAACAATAGGAACTTCATGGGAAGAAAAATAGGAATTATTGCTGGTAACGGAAAGCTTCCGATCCTTATGACTGGAGAAGCAAGACGGAAGGACTACGATGTTTATATCTGTGGAGTGCAAGGCGAAGCAGATGAAACGCTTGCTTCATTAGCGCAAAAAATGAAATGGGTAAAGTTGGGCCAATTAAAGAAGCTCACCACCTTCTTTCTTGAAAATGAGGTTCATGAGGTTGTGATGGCCGGAAAAATTACCAAGACTAATTTGTTTAAAGGAGAAGTTCAGCCGGACTTAGAAATGATAAAACTGATTGCGCGTACACGAGATCGCAAAGACGATACGCTGTTGGGAGCAATTGCAGATTCTTTAGAGTCAAAAGGAATTAAACTTTTAAGTTCCGTCACATTGCTTGGCCATTTACTTCCTCACGAAGGTGTGTTGAGCAAAAAAAAACCTGGTGCAAAAGATTTTGAAGAAATTGAGTTTGGCTGGAAAATTGCAAAAGAAATGGCGCGCCTCGACATTGGGCAAACGGTGATTACGAAAGACAAGGCTGTGATGGCCATTGAGGCAATCGAGGGGACTGACGAAGCGATTCTCCGCGGTGGCGCACTTGGTTCTGGCGAAGTCAACGTCATCAAAGTTGCAAAACCTAACCAGGACATGCGGTTTGATGTTCCAACGATTGGATTGCAGACCATTGATGCAATGATCCGCGCTCGCGCTCGGCTGCTTGTTTTTGAAGCTAGAAAAACAATTTTATTAGATCAAAATGAGCTTCTTGCGAAAGCAAATCAACATAAAATAATTATGGTGGCAAAATCCGATGAATGAAGCGCATCGCAAAAGAGATGCCGTAGGCATCCAGAGAGAATTGCAAGAATTGAGCGTCTTAAATGAAATTTCAAAGGCATTTAGTTCTTCGCTTAATCTTGAAAAAATGGTTCAAAAAGTGATGGATCTTTTGAGCGAGCAATTTGGTATGGAAAATGGAACTCTGACGCTTCTTGACCCTGAAACCAATGAACTCACCATCGAAGCTGCGCGTGGTTTGGATCCGAAAGTGATCGAACAGGTTCGTTATAAATTAGGAGAGGGAATTACTGGAAAAGTAGTTGCTTCGGGCGAGCCCATTGTAGTGCCAAACGTTGGCCGGGAACCTATGTTTCTCAACAAAACAAAAGCGCGCGATCTTACCAAAAGTAAAATTTCATTTATTTGCGTTCCCATCCGGCTTGGAAACAGAGCTATCGGCGCTTTGAGTGTTGACCGGATTTTTCGCGAAGATATTTCGTTTGAAGAAGATTTACGTTTGTTAGCCATTGTCAGTTCGATGGTTGCGCAAGCCGTTCAAATCCATCAGTCGGTCAAGGAAGAAAAGCGCTCGCTCACCTTTGAAAACGAACAATTAAGAACAGAACTTAAAAAGCGATTCCGCCCTAAAAACATTATCGGGGAAAGCAAGCGAATGATCGATGTGTTTTCGTCCATTGATCTTGTTTCGCAGACCAAAGCAACCGTTCTCTTACGGGGTGAGAGCG
>JACQQN010000054.1 GCA_016206995.1 Candidatus Omnitrophota bacterium
AACGCAAGCAATTCAGAAACTCCCGACTTTTGATGTAAAATAACAATGGGAGACTCAACCGAGGTCAAAAGCCGTTCTTCCGTTTTCGAAATATCACAACATTCTTTGACAGATTCTAAATTTGGAAACATAACCGCAAATGGTTTCTCTTCACGATGTTTGCGGGTACGAAGTCTTTGAATAATTTTTCCATTTCTTGCATCCGCCATCAAATGGAACCCACCAAGACCTTTTATGGCAACAACTTTTCCATCACAAATAGCCGCGACTGTTTCGAAAAGTGCACGGTCATGCGCGGCAAGCACCTTTCCTTCTGGATTCCACAATTCAAGATGGGGTCCGCAAACCGGACACGCATTCGGTTCCGCGTGAAAACGCCTGTTTTTAGGGTCCCGATACTCCCGAGCGCAATCTTGGCACATCTTAAAACCCGCCATGGAAGTTCTCTCGCGGTCATACGGAAGTGCACGAATAATGGAAAAGCGAGGACCGCAATGAGTGCAATTGGTAAATGGGTAGCGAAATCGTCGATTCAAAGGGTTGAAAATATCGGAAAGACATTCAGGGCACGTTGCAATGTCCGGTAGAACAAACGCACTTTTTTCTCCAATAAGCTTGCTTTCTAAAATTTGAAAATCTTGATATCCCGCAGCATCTAAATAAACGGATTCCAAACTTTGAATGGACGCACGCGGTGGCTTTTCACGTTCAATTCGATAGAGAAAATCTTCAAGTTTTAAATGTTCTCCCTCAACTTCAATTAAAACGCCTTGCGTTGAATTCTTAACCCACCCAAATAGTTCAAGCTCCGTTGCAAGCCGGTAAATAAACGGCCGAAAACCAACTCCTTGAACAGCACCGGTAACAATAATTCGAAGCCGTTTTTGATTCGGTGTTCGTAACTTTTTTAATTTTGTTTGTTTTTTAATCGTTGTGATTGTCATCTGTTAAATTCCAAGAATCCGAACGACAATACCTGCAAGCATAATTGTTACACCTGCAATGACATGTGAGAAACGCTCGCTGATTCGAATTTTTACCAAGGAGAACCCAAAATAAACTGCATAAACTGAAACAATCATGGTTACAAGCGTCGCAATAGAAAAGGCAAATGAAATAACCATCACAGATTTCCATCCTTCTACAACACTTGCAAAAATAAAAGGAATGAGTGGTTCACAAGGGCCAAAAACAAGCAAAAGGAAAAGAATCCATCGTGACAAAGAAAAATTTTGTACAGAATGAGCCAAGAGCTTCCACATCGCATATTTCAATCCCCAAATCAAATAAAAGAGCCCGAACCCAATCAAAAGAAATGATGTTATATTGGCTCGAACACCTTCAAATATTCCCACCTGTTGAACCGTCATGCCAAGCCACATTCCGAAAAGCGCAATTACAACGCTTGACAAAAGATGACCAATACCAGCTAAAAACGTAATCCAGAAAAGCCTTTTGGAATTCCATCCTTGAGTTTTTCCGATGGTCACAAATGGAAACCAGTGATCCGGTGCCAGCGCATGTAAAATACCCGCTACCACTGCGACGATAAGAATGTGATTTGTATCAATTGTCATGTTTGTCCTCCAAATCAACACTTTTTAAAATGATGTCAGACGCATGCGGATCCTTTTCATCTGTTGAAACTTCAACTTCCAAGCTTGCATTCTCAAAAGGCATCCCTTTCTTGGCGTGTTCAAAATGTTCTCGAAAATGCTCTTGAGAAATATGCGAGAGCGCTCCCAACAAAACCTTGATCCCAACAATTTTTCGACCGCGCTGTTCACTTTCAATCAAATTCAACTTTTTAACTAAATTCCCTATTAAGGAAAATTCATGCATCATGAACTCCTGACGGGATGGGTAGCCAGGTGCCGATTTGATGAACAATGCGTTCAACAACCTGATCAATACCAAATTTCACTTCCATTGAAACTTCCTCCCCTTCTTCAAAATTCTTCCCCTCAACTCCATAAACTGTGAAGGAAGTTGGCAGCATACCAAGATTCCGGCTGAGCTCGATCGCCTCTGCTAAACCAAACGCGTGAGTCGAACAACTTCGAAACTGAGTTGGTAATGGTTTTTGATCAGCTTCAAAATAGTAAATCGTCCCCGGAATGACCTTCTGGTTCGAACAAACGGCATCTATGGCAATGACAAGCCGAAACGACTTCCATATCTCAAGAAGCGCGAGCCCATCCCGTTGTTCAAGCCGCACGACAACATTCGGAAGCTTTTTTGCTTCAATGGCCTTTGCTGCTAAGAGGCCTATTTGGTCGTCGCTTCGAAATTGGTTTCCGATTCCAAGGACTAAAATATCGTTACTCACGGTCGAGCTCCAACTTTAAAAAGTGAGCCGAACATGAAATACAGGGATCGTAATTTCGGATGGCTTGTTCACACTTCCATTGAAGCTCTTCTTGTGGAAGGTCCACATTGGGCGTTACAAAATTCCAAAGATCATTTTCAATCATCTTTTGATTAACAGCCGTAGGCGACACAATCTTGGCGTCAAGAATCGTTCCAGAATCATCAATGGTGTACCGATGATAGCAAATGCCACGCGGAGCTTCTGTACAACCATAACCAGTTCCTGCGCGTGGTTTGACTTCAACCGCCGGCCGGTCAGGCTCTTCATATGACTTTACAATCGTAAGTGCTTCATCAAACGCATATAGTGTTTCAACGCCACGTACCAAAAGACTCTTAAACGGGTTGCGGCACACGGGTCCCAACCCAATTTCCCGCGCCACCTTCTTAGCGATAGGGCTCAGTTGATGAAAATTCAAATTATAACGCGCCAGAGGACCTACATGGCAACTCGCCCGCCCTTTAACAACTGTTTGAAGTGCTGTGGAATGAGGAACGTGTTCTTCGATCAAGTAGTTGTCATATTCGCGAAGCGGAATATCAATCCCTTTATTCGACACGAGCTTTCCTTCAATAATGGCATATTCTTCCGGATGACGCATGGCAATAAATTCATAATCATACTCGAAATCGGGAAACGGAAATTTGGCAAGCGCTTTCATTGCCCGAATGATGGCATCACGGCCCCATTCCAAATCGCCCGTCAGCGCCCGCACCTCGTGCTTATTAGGAACTTTGTAAAAACCACCGACTTTCAAATTAATCGGATGAATCTCACGGCCACCTAACAAAACCATGATACGGTTTCCGATTTTCTTCATTCGAAGAGCATCTTGAACCAACGCCGGATGATCTTTTGCCATTTGAATCACATCCTGATAACCTAAAAAATCGGGAGCGTGAAGCATGAACATGTGCAACACATGGCTTTCAATCCATTCCCCGTCATAGATCAAACGCCTCAACGAACGGAGCGGGCCTTCGACTTTAACGCCACAGATGTCTTCCATTGCATAAGAAGCGCCCAACTCGTAAGCAATGGGACAAATCCCGCAAATCCGAGCTGTAATGTCCGGAGCTTCTCTAAAATCGCGACCTCTTAAGAATGCTTCAAAAAATCGTGGTGGTTCAAAAATTTTCAATTTCACATCACGAACTTTTCGGTCTTTGATCTTTAAATATAGCGCACCTTCCCCTTCCACGCGAGCCAGATAATTAACTTTAATGGTTTTCGTTCCACTTGACTTTTTCATCGCGACACTTTCTCCTCGCTTTCACACGTTTCACTCTCTTTCCGAAAGGTATCCGCGTAAGCATTAAAGGTGCGGAGTCCGCGAACAATGTCGCGCGTTGCCACACCCAGCGCTGCCCAACGGTCACTGAGCGACGACGTATTGGGGGTCTCCTTTGGTCCGAAACACCCATAACATCCCCGATGATATGCAGGACAAATTGCACCGCAACCTACTTGCGTGATGGGACCCAGGCAAGGCGTTCTGTGCGCGACCATGACACAAACAATTTCGCGTCGCTTGCATTCGGTGCAAACGCTATGGGTTGGCGTATTTGGTTTCCGACCGTTTAAAAATGCACTGATCACTTCCAAGAGCTGGTACTTATTAATAGGGCAACCGCGCAATTCGAAATCAACTGGGACATGATCCGAAATTGGAGTTGATTTATTCAACGTGTCAATGTAACTTGGCTTCGCATAAACAATGGAAACAAATTCTTTAACATCTTTAAAATTTCGAAGCGCTTGAATACCCCCCGCGGTTGCACAAGCACCGATCGTAATCAGAAATTTTGAAGCGCGGCGTACTTCATGAATCCGCTCTGCATCATGCGGCGTTGTAATAGAACCTTCAACGAGGGAAACGTCATAAGGACCTTTCACCACTGCTCGAGATGCTTCGGGAAAGTTGGCGACATTAATTTCACCCACCACCGCAAGCAATTCATCCTCACAGTCTAAAAGGCTTAACTGACATCCATCGCAGGAAGCAAATTTCCAAACGGCAAGTTTTGGCTTTTTTTTCATCGTTTCACCCCGTTAGAAACAGGAAACGCCTCAAGCGATTCTTGAGGTAACGCTTGCCCATCCCAGATTTCAAATATTTTTCACGTGCTCTTGCGTCTCCTTCATTGAGACATGCTTCATAATAGATCAAGTCAAAAGGCCCTCTAGTCTTTGTCGAATACACCTCACCTTCATGATGTTGCTTGAGGCGTTTCCGTAGATCTGTAGAGAATCCTGTATACCACCGGTTATCTTTCTTGCTACGGATTACATAGACATAACACATCATGTTGTTTCTAACGGGGTCATATCTCTTTTTTCCCAAAAATTGATTTAATTTTATCGAACGAAAAAACGGGACCATCCTTACAAATAAAATTCGGTCCGTATTGGCAATGCCCACAAAAACC
>JACQQN010000053.1 GCA_016206995.1 Candidatus Omnitrophota bacterium
CAGACCTGCCGATGTTGCTGCTTCGGGGAAAAGTGATGAAAGACCTTCTATCAATATAGTTCAGACCGATATCCATCAAGCATCTAGCGAATTTGTGAATGCAATTAGAACACAAGCCCAAGATAAAAAATCCTTGCTTGCAACTTCAATTTGGAAACAATTGCCGAAAAAAAAGAAAAATCAAAATCATTTCGATGAAATTAAAAGCTTGATTGCCTCAACTGTCCAAGAGAAGTTAGAAGCTCTTATCGTACAAGTTCTGAAAAATGGAGGGGATCAAGGGTTGAGAATTAATCGTGGCGTTGTCCATTTTGATTTGAGTGTTGAGCATAAAGAAACAATGATTTTGATTACTTTGTCTGATCAATCTCAAACAATACTTGTGAGTTTGCAAGCATCCCTCGACGCGGCGATGATCAAAGAAGCAGAAGAAAGAAAAGAAGCCGAGCGTCGTGCAGCGCTTCCAAAAATCGAATTTGATTGGGCGCCAGCCGACTGGGATTTTATTGGTGCGTTAAAAAGGCAAGCACTTGGGCTTTCGGCAGAGGAATTAAAAGAAGCAATCGAGCGTCTTTTTGAAAATTTCACATTTGAGCAATTACCCACGGTCGTGTATGTAAACGTTCGAGGGAAACAGTTACAAGTCAACGTTGCAAATGATGGTGTGCGAGACATCCGCGTTTTAGATCCTGCTTTCAGTGGCTTTCCTATCGTTCTTTTTTTAGCAACTTTTAAAGTAGTTAATGTGAAGGCTCTCGGCCAGGAAAAAGTAGATCAATTAAACAAACGTATGTTACCTGAATATCTTTCCGCTGCGCTGCATGAACAGGGAATCAAGGTTTCTCTTTCTGAGAAAGATCAAAGGTTTTCAGCGCTTGTTTTTGACGTTCATGGTTCTCCATTTAAATTCACTCTTGCGGTGCCGACAGATCCTGAAAAATTTGATTTTGCGCTGATTCCCCATGACGTAAATAGTTTTTATGCATTTCGAAAGGTTTGCCAACCCGCGTTCTCTAAAATAGGAAAATTCCGCGTTCAAATCTTTCCTTTGGGAACCGAAATCATTCCATGGACCGCGTCCAAAAGTCGCTCCGAATTGCGAACTAATGAATGGCCGTCCGAATGGAATCCAGATGGTCTTTCACCAGAAGATTGGGCCGATGGTGACGCTTATCATCGGGTGCTCTATGTTGACGGCAATTGGAGGCACCCAGTCGAGTGGCACTTCAAAAGTGTTCAACCGATTATTAAGCAAGCTTTACCTTACATTCAAGATGGCGATATCGTTCTTGACTATGGTGCCGGCACCGGAGGATCTGCAATCGAGCTTTTGAAAGTGCTCAAGGAGCGGGGAATTAAAATCACTTTAGTTTTGACTGATATTTCACCATCATGGCTTGCAACTGCCTGGAAAATCCTTCAGGATCCGGAATTACGTGGCAAATCAGAAGTTAAATTTTACATGCTTTGGGATGTGCAAGCCAATAGCTTCAAACCGCTTTCCAATGTTTTTGGTTCACGAAAAACAAAAGTGATTATTGCGGCAAACGTTCCGCATTTGATTCCAGAAGTTTTCATGGACGAGACATTTCAAAATTTTGAAAACGTTTTAGATCAAAAAGGCGCATTGGTATGGAGTAGCGGTGATATTGCGTTAAATGATGGTGCGCTTCCTATGAATGCTGTGCTTGCCCATGACATTCTTCGCGATGTTCGTCGGACCGCGCTGAAACTGATTGACGAAGACGAGCGATTTGTTCATTTGCGAAAAAGTTTAGATCGTAAAGCTCGAAGGTTAGCAGCGCGACGTGCAGATCGACTCATTCTTCCCAATCCCCATACAATCGGTATGATCGAAGAAAAATTCAAAAAAGTTGGATTCACTGGTGATGTAACGCATGGCGATATTATTTTTCCTGAAGGTGTCGCGAAAGAGCTTCTTTTAGTCCCGAGAATGTACGACTATCTTGGAGAATTTGGAAATTCAAATGGCCGAGGGGCACTCATTGAAGAAATTATGCGAGAGCACATATCACCAAGTTTACACAATGCCGGTGCGAAAACAACGGATGGGATCCGCACTTTCTGGACTTTCGGAAAGTACGTTTTAAATTCTTCCCACAATTTGATCTCATCGCAAGAAAGTCCTCGATCTGAGCTTCGCGGAAATTTGGCAAAAACGGTTGCGAGGAGCATTAACGAAGCGCACCACCATTTGGAAAATGATCGGCGCGCTCTTATTTCGATCGCACAAAAAATGCAAGCTGCTTTGGCAGCAGTGGCTTCCAAAGGGCAATTGTCAGAACGGATTGATCAGGAAAGAATTCCCATCGATGAATCATTGAAATTATTAATGGGAGCAGATGGCGTTAAAGGGGAGATTGAAAATTGGTTGCGAGACCTCCGCATAGAAGGTTCTGGGCTTCCTCTCAATTTGGATTCTGTCCGCGTCAAGATAGGCGTCATCAGAGACCGGATTGCTTTGGTTCAAGAAAACTTAGGGAAAGTTTTAAAAGCACTGGCTGAGCAAGAAGAAGCTCCAACTGGGAAAACTTTTGAAACAGATCGCTGGAAAGATCCAGAATTGCGGCCTTATTTGAGCAGAGCGAATGGATGGGTCAGGACTTATCTTACTGAAATCAAACTTGCGCAGGGTAATGGTGCGAACGTTCCAGATTCAGTCATTTTAGACCGGGCTGTTGATCTCACTTTATTTAAAGATTTAAAAGCGGGCCGCAGTCAAATATTTGAATTGCAACCGAACGATCAAAATCAAAGAAGATTCGGTTCTCCTCCGGCTGCATCAAATCCGTCCAAACCATTTTCTAAAAAACCGCTCAGACCTTCGGTGCCTTTTTTTGAGCCCGGACGCTTCCGTAAAATCCAAGCCATCACCTTTTCTTCTCTGCAAGAGGGCGATCCAGTTTTGATTGATTTTGAAATTGTGAACGGTCACCGCCATTTTGTGAGAGCCCTTCTTTCCGAAGATAACCGCGACGCAGTCAATTCCCATATTCGTTTGACGTTAGAGGGGCTTCAGGGATTGGTTGCACTTCCTCAAGTGCCTTCTCAGCGCTTGGCCGGTTCAGATTTTATTTTGTATCAAGGAAGCCGAATTGTGTTGTCTGACCCATCTTCTGAAAAACAAGTCACCATTACTTTTGTAAAAGATGCTTCAACATCCATTGAGCTTCAAATCGCTACCAACTTTCCAACGTATCTCCTTGAGTGGGACCAGTTGGTTCCGCCAGAACAAAGC
>JACQQN010000055.1 GCA_016206995.1 Candidatus Omnitrophota bacterium
CCATAAACGTGTAATGTTTTTCTTTTCCTTCTTTCGTGAGTTTTTGGCGGAGATCGCGATCGTCTTGCTGATAAAAGCCGTGAAATTTTAAGAGGTTGTGAACTGTGTCGTCGAAATGAGTCGTATTTTGAGCAAGCTGCTCTTTGAGCGTCCCGCGGAGGTAGTTACTGGTTTCTTTCTCAATTTCGACTTTTGATTTATTGGATTCTGTCATATTTCCATTCTACCCAAAAAAAGGGACGGGTCTTGTTTGTGTTGATCAAATAAAGACCTGTCCCTTTTTTTCATATTAAAATCAGCTTTCAAGCGCTTCAAGAATGGTTCTGCAAAAAGCGGGAAGATCATCTGGTTTCCGTGAGGTAATCAAGTTGCCGTCGCGAATCACTTCTTGGTCAACAAAGGTAGCGCCGGCATTCACTAAATCATCCTTGATTGCAATATAAGAAGTCAAAGTCCTTCCCTTACAAACTCCCGCCGACGCAAGCACCCAGCCACCATGACAAATGGACGCAACCACTTTTCCTTGTTTGTTGAGCGTTCTTACAAAATTCAAAATTTTCTCAGACATCCGCAATTTATCGGGCGCCCAACCGCCGGGAATCACAACTGCATCAAACTCCTCCGGCTTTACCTGATCAATAGAACGATCAACATCAATTGGGTAACCCCACTTACCCACATAATGCTTCTGATTTCTTGGTTCAATTGTCACCACTTCATATCCCGCTTCCCGCAGCCTCAAAATCGGATACCAAACTTCAAGGTCTTGATAATGATCTTCAATCAATACCGCAATTTTCTTCTTTCGTGACATTACAAACCTCCTTCTCTACCGCCTGCGTCTCGCATAAGAATACCAGAAACTGACGATTTTTCCATCACTTGTAAAATAACCACCTGGCCCGCCTGGCCCTGTTCGAATCACAAATCCTTCTTCGCCATCTTTCAAACGGAGTGGGCGCGCGTTTGAACGATTCGCGCTAAAAAATTGAATCGCATCTTTCGTGTATTCTTCTGGTGTCTTACCTAAATACGCCGCATGCTTTTCCCAATGGTATCTCGCGCAAGCTTCTACGGTTGGAAACGTCGCCCGATCCCAATGCGACAGTGTTTCTTCTGAAAATACCAGATTGGGTACTACCTTCTGCTTGCAAGATGAAAATAAAAAGACTGCCGCCAGAAAAACAAAAATAGAAAGTGAAAAAATGGGGCGGATCCCTACCACACAAATGGGGACAGGTTTGGAGTAAAAAACCTGTCCCCATTTGGATAGACCTGTTCCCTTTTTCCTTCTAAAATTCACCTAAACCTCCTGCTTGAAAAATCGGATTTGCCTTCATCAAACTTTATCTTAACAAGCTGTCCTGCCCTTGACAACGGCAAAGCATGTGTTATTCTTAATGTAACCGGTTACATTTTGGAGGCTTATGTTAACGATTCGGGACATTGCAAAAAAAGCGGAAGTTTCTGTTGCCACCATTTCACGCTTTCTCCATCCGGAAACAAAACACTTTGTTCATCCAGAAACAAGAGAACAAATCGAGAAAATCATCCACAAATATCATTACATCCCAAACCAAGCCGCGCAAGCACTAAGCAAACAAACAACTAATAATATTGGAATGGTGACCGCTTTTTCTACGGACGTCGTCAAAAGCCCCTATTACGAGGGTTTGATTGCGGGAATTATTGAAGGAATCCGCCCCTTCACACATGACCTTAAATGGATCATGATTAAAGATGAGGAAATCCAAAATTGTAACCCAAAAGAACTCTTACAAAAACACGCGGTGGATGGCGTTGTTTTTTTGACGTGGCGGCTCTATCCAAAATTGATCCATGAAATTGAACATCACTCTAACTTACCTGTGGTTTTAATCAACGACTACGAATCAACCATCCGATCAAGCATTGTTTACTGTGACGGCGGAAACGGCGTTCAAGAGGTTTGCAAACATTTTGTCCAAAAAGGTTATAAAACGATTGGCATGCTTCGTGGACCTGAATATATTTCTTTGGATGCTCAAAAGCGTTTTAAAGCTTTCAAAAGAGCGGCGCGAACACTTGGATTCCGAGTGGATCCTAAATTTCTTTTTGAGTGTCAACGTTTTGATGAAACCGATGGTTATCAGGCGATGAAAACGTGGATTGAAAATCAAAAGCTCCCTCGCGCAATCTTTTGTGCCAATGACGATATCGCAAGAGGGGCGATGCATGCGCTCCAAGAAAAAAACATTTCGATTCCCGATCAAATTGCTGTTGCCGGATTTGACGATTCCATTCGAAGCGAATCGCTTAATCCATCACTAACTTCTGTCCGACAGCCGCTTGAAGCCATGGGGCGCGCGGCGGTTCAAGCATTAATTAATATGATTACCAAGAAAGCAAAATCTCCGATTCAGATTCGGTTTGAACCTGAATTAATTGTCAGGCAATCGACCTAATTTTTTTACTAAATAATGTAACCGGTTACATTACTGGAGAAGAGGGGGAGCTAAAAAATGACACTACAAGACCTAAAAACAATCCTGATCGACCATTTGGGTGCGTGGAGCAAAAAACCAGTCCTCGTGAACCAAGAAATAGTCGACCATATCATCCGTGGGAGGGCGAAAACAGAAGTTCTTGGTTCGGAAGCAATGGTTTTCCAAGTCAATGGAACAACCGTGTTTTTAAGCGACTCGGGGCTAAAACTTCCTGAGCAGATTATCTTTGTAGACTTGAAAAGCCGGGAATCATTTTTACAAGAACTCGAGCAAGCGTAACCAAAAAGGGGACAGGTCTTGCTCGTGCTGATCCAACAAAGACCTGTCCCCTTTTTCCTCTCAACCTTTGATCACACCCATCGGGCGCATGCGGGCAACGCGTTTTGCAATGCCCGCATGATGGACCACGTCAACCACGTCATTCACATCTTTGTAAGCGGCAGGCTGTTCTTCGGCAATGCTTCGGTGGCCGCGGCCCATCACAATAATTCCCTTCTTTTCAAGTTCTTGCTCAATCGAACGACCCGCAGCATCTTTCACGGCTTGATGACGGCTCATCACACGGCCCGCCCCATGACAAGTTGTTCCAAAAGTTTCATTGAGTGCTTGCGAAGTTCCAACAAGCAGGTAAGAATTTCTTCCCATATCACCTGGAATGATCACGGGCTGGCCGAACTCTCGATAATCTTCTGGGAGTTCAGTATGCCCTGGCGGAAAAGCTCGAGTAGCGCCCTTTCGATGAACGCAAAGCACTTTTTCTTTTCCGTCGATTTTATACTTTTCGAATTTAGCAATATTATGCGCCACATCATAAACCAAAGACATTTCAAGATCTCCCCAACTTCGGCCAAAAACTTTCTCAAAAACTGTTCGTGCAAGATGCATGATGCATTGACGGTTTGCCCAAGCGTAATTGGCGGCGGCGCGCATCGCACCGATATAACGTTTTCCTTCGTCCGAATGAACTGGCGCACAAGCAAGCTGGATATCGGGAACTTGGATATGATATTTTGTAAGCGCGCGGCGGGTCACTTCCAAAAAATCGTCACAAATTTGATAACCAAATCCCCTCGAACCAGAATGAATCATCATGGTTACTTGATTCAATTCAATTCCAAAACGATTTGCGAGCACTTCATCAAAAATTTGGTCAACCACTTGAACTTCCAGGAAATGGTTTCCTGAACCAAGTGTCCCTAATTGATTTTTACCTCGCTCATGCGCCCGATTTGAAACGGCGTCTGGATTGGCATCTTCTAATGCGCCACCGGCTTCTGTATGCGCAAGATCCTCTTCTGTTCCGTATCCTTGAGCGACAACCCAGCGAGCGCCTTTTGTGACAATATGTTTTCGATCTTTGCCGGAAATTCTAATGTCTCCCGACTGCCCAACACCACACGGAATGGTATTAAAAAGCGTAGCAATCAAAGATTTAAGCTTTGGTCTTACTTCATTCTCTTTAAGCGCTGTGCGCACAAGACGGACACCACAATTAATGTCGTAACCAACACCGCCCGGTGAAATAACCCCGCCTTCGTCGGGGTCGGTTGCTGCAACACCTCCGATCGGAAAACCGTAGCCCCAGTGAATATCAGGCATCGCAAGCGAATATCGGACAATTCCAGGAAGATGCGCTACGTTCGCCACTTGTTCGAGTGCTTGATCAAAGCGAAGGGTTTTCAGAAGTTTTTCGTCCGCAAAAATAAGTCCAGGGACGCGCATTCCAGGTTTGTAATCGCGCGGAATTTCCCAGCGGAAGTCATCGATCTTCCTTAATGGGACTTCAGTTTGCGTTTTCATAAGGCACCTTGATTACAGAAACTGGAGCATAGATAACAGAATTGTTATTATTTTACTCCCTTTTCGTACTCTGTTATCTGTTTTCTGGACTCATGCGCGCCAGCGCCGGTGCATCCAAAGCCACTCCCCTGGCCGTTCAGCAACTCGTTTTTCAATCGCGCTCACAAATTGCTGGGTGTTGGCAAGCACATCGGCATCAGGATCATTTGTCAAAATTAATTTAAAAGGTTCTTCAAAATCCGTAGTCAAAACTCCATTCTGATCACGGTAACAAAATGTGGCGATCACAGGAACATTCCATTTGGTTGCGATTCGTGCTGGAAGACTGGAAGAAAAGCATGACCGCCCAAAAAATTGAACTTTGACTCCTCCTTGCCGTTCGTGTTGGTCGATTAAAAACGAAACGATTTTGTTTTTCTGTAAAAGTCTTACAGTTTCGCGAATGGCCCCGGTTTTATCAATGCTTTTCAAGCCCCCATAGCCACGCAAACGTTTGATATAGTTGTAAACAAATGGATTTTTGACCGGCCTGCCGATTGCATGTATGGGAAAACCTGCTTGGCCGGTTGCCACTGCCATTGCTTCCCAATTGGTGAGGTGCGAGACAATCAAAATCAAGCCTCGCTTTTCTTCAAGCGCTTTCCAAACTCGCTCGCCATGCGAAACTTGGAAACAATTTTTACGAGCAAGTTTAGGAATGCACACAAACTCAATAGCGACTTGCGCCATATTTTGAAAAGCACTGCACGCAATTGCTCGAATTTCCATTTCTGACTTTTCAGGGAATGATGCTTCCAAATTATCAATCGCAACTTTCCTGCGATCTGCCAAAACCCAATATAAAATTGTCCCAACGGATCGGCCCAGCGCAATTGCTAAGGGGTAAGGAGTGAGGTTAACAAACGCTGCAACCAAGCGAAAGAAAGAATATTCTAAAAAATAAATGCTTCTTTGAAGCATGGTTTTTCGGTTTTAAATGTCGAGAATCACTCGGGCTGAAAAGCCAGACGATGTTTTTTTGAACTCAAACAAATGACGCGTGACCGCTTTTACTTCCCGGCCAAGTTGGTGTTTGGCTGAATCCAATTTTTCGCCGGAAACTTTTGCTGTTAAATGGTTAAACGTTATGTCGACAACCTGAAACTGAGAAAGCAGAAGATGTTCCGTATCAAAAATAAACAGAAGTTCTTTAAGCCATACCATTAAAAGCTCTTCGCCAGATTCTTCTTTCAATTCGATCGTACGTGTTTCATGAGGCTCTACTTGACTTAACTTTGCCATCAAACTGAAAAGTCCTTTGGCGGATTCTTCATAAATTGCTTCAAACGTATCTCCCCAAATTTCAAGACCGATATCGGCTGTGTGATCAAATGTTTTAAAACCGCGAGCTGGTGAAGCTGTCATCGTGGTGGTCATTATAATACAAGAAAAAGGGGACAGGTTTGGAACTAAAAACCTGTCCCCTTTTTTGCAGAGGATTTTACTTCCCCTAGGGATGAGTGTGAGCAACTTATTTTAATCAAACGGTCGTTCCAACCTTCGGCGATCCTTTAATTGCATGCCACACAAGTGCAAGTGCAACAAGAGCAAACACAATAAACGTTACCCAATTAATTGATCCATAATGAGCAGGTGCCAACATACCAAAAAGCATGGGGCCTGACAAATAAGTGTTGGTGCGCGAAGCAAGATACGCTTTTCTTCGGACTGCGGGAAGTTGCTCGGCGGGAACTTTCCCAGAGAGCATGTTTTTTTGTGCAGGCCAGATGATAAACCACACATTAAACCACATGATGGTTCCAAGAAGCATCCCGATCAAAATCCAAACCGCCCGGCCGGTCAACCCATCTGCATCCGAAAAAACACTGGTGGGGCCAAAACCAACGCCTGGCGTGTACATATAAATCATGGTGAAAAGAACGAGGCCTGCCAAAAAAGTAATCATCGCACCCCAGCGAAACCACCACAAAGCACGTGGCATGAGTTTCGGGTTTATCAGTTTTTTCGACGCATCATCAAGTACGCCTTGAAGCGGAACGTTCACAAAATTAAAGAAGTACAAATGCCCAATCCAAATAATCCCCGCAAAAACGTGTAACCAGCGGATAAACAAATGAACGTTGCTGAAGATGTCCGACAAAGCCATAGCTGCCTTCCTTTCTAAGGTTTTGTTTTAGGAATCAATGCTTAAGGTCTCAACTCAAATTCAAAGGTCAATTTATCACACCCGCAGGGCGAGCGTCAACCTCTTCAATTACAGAATAACTTTTCGGGACGGGAAAGCTCGAGGATAAGTTCGGCATCAGCGGGCGGGAAATTGTAATCCAAAAGTTCATGCGGGTGCACCCATTTTAGATTCCGACAACCAAGTGTTTGGGGTCTGCCTTTGTTAATTCTCGCCCAATAGAAGAGAATAGAAACCGCTCGGTCCGGATATTCATAGGAAACTGCTTTGTGGCGCGCTCCGACTTCGATGTCAACGCCGACTTCTTCTTTGATTTCCCGCTTCAGGCACCGCTCAAGAGTTTCATTTTTCCGGCGCTTCCCTCCCGGGAATTCCCAAAGGCCTCCCAGAAAGTCGTCTAAATGCCGTTGGGTAATCAGGAACCGACCGTCTTCTTCATGCCGGATTAATGCTGCGGCAACCTCAACATAATCTTTCTTCTGCTTCCTCATCCTGATAATAACCTCCTCCTTATGAAGGTAAATGACCTTATCGGCCAAAAGGGGTCGTTATTATAGCCAGAATCGTTCCGAAGGCAAGCATGAGTTTTGAATTCTAAGTTATGAAACAGAGGGTCCTGGCACGGAGCTATTTCTCATAGGCCCCTCCGCCCGGTGTGGATCCTCCCATTCGAAACACTCCGTGCCACCCTTGTTTCATGACTCAAACGTTTCTTTAATGAGTCTTTACCTTCACGATTAAGCATGGGGCGGCAAAGTCTATTGTTTCAGACGCAGTCAGTTTCTGTTGATGAGCGGCGTCAATGGAGCGAAGGTTCCGTTGAACCGAAGTGACATTGCCACAACGAGTACAAGTGATTTTGGCTAGGCGATAGGCCTAAAATCACTTGCACGGAGTGAAGTGAATCAATAGAAACTGACTGCGTCTCTATCAAATAAAATTAATACTTGACGGAGCAGCCATAGGGTTGGGAGGTCGGCTTGGAAACAGGTTTGCCGACCATGGCTTCATCCAAAGCACCTTTCACGTAATTATACGAACTTTCTATATCAGCTTGATCAGTGGACGGCTTATCATCAATGGCGCCGTTATAGATTAATACACCTTCGGGATTGATGACGAACATGTGAGGCGTGGTTTTGGCGCCGTATTTTTTACCGACTTCACCGGCTGGATCCAGCAAAACTGCAGTTTGCTTCGCGCCATTCTTCTTC
>JACQQN010000062.1 GCA_016206995.1 Candidatus Omnitrophota bacterium
CGCTTATATTCAAATTTATCCACGGCTTTCATGAGGCCAATATTACCTTCCTGAATTAAATCAAGAAACGAAAGACCTCGATTCGTATATTTTTTTGCAATGCTCACAACCAAGCGCAAATTGGCGGCTGTCAGATCTTTCTTGGCGCGCGCGAGCTCACGCTCTTTCTTGCCAATCAGTTTCATATGCTCGTAAACTTTCTTTTCGGGATCGCATAAATCTCTAGAAATCTCTCGGTTGCGTTCCATTAACCCACCAATTTTTCCACGGACTTGGCGACGCCTCAGGCGAGTGATCTCTCGGCGATTATGATCAAGCTCTCGAAGTTTGAAATGTAAATTTGCGATGATTTGTTCCACGATGGCAATGTGCAGATTAAATTGCATGAGAAGTGTCACATTGTCAGAATCTTTTCGGGAAGCACGAAGTTTCCGAGTCAACACTTTAAGCGCACGCTTGGTCACTCGGATTTTATCCTCTTCGTCTTCTTCAATAATTGACTCAAGACTTACTTCGTCATTCAAAATCTGATTCACAAAGCGAAGCACTTCACCGCGTGCTGCTGATATTTCATAAACAACCTTTTTAAGGTCGTCTTCTGCCTGCTCGATTCGCTTCGCGAGCGCAATTTCTTGTTCGCGCGTGAGAAGTGAGATTTGCCCCATCTGCCGAAGATAAAGCCTGACCGGGTCATCCATCTTCACCCGCTCAAAATCCTCCTCTTCTTTTTCTTCTTCAGGCGCCCTTTCTTTGCGGTCTGAAACTGAATCGGTTAACTCTTTATCTGGTTGAATGGGATTGGCTGTAATTTCAATGTTTTGTTCACTTAAAATACCAATCACAACTTCGATCTTTTCAGATTCCGAAATTTCAGCAGGAAGCAAATTATTAATTTGCTCGTAGGTAAGATACCCCTGTTTTTTGCCAAGTGTGATGAGACGGCTCACAGCCGCTTGTTCACCAACCGCAAACAAAGCAAGCTTGGCGGCGATTTTATTTCCTTTTTGGCCATTGACTTGGTTTCGATTCACCGCCGTTTGCGCCATGCGCCCCTTTGTCTGCTGTGGGATATTTTTTTGCTTGTCTGTTTGTAGATCGGTATGTTTCCCAGGCAATGCAGCGACTGGTTGTTTATGAGGAGAGCGCTTGATATTTCCGCTTTTTTTCGGAAGGCCTTTTTTGTTCTGCGGAGATTTTTCTCGACCTTTATTGTTTTTCATAAAAAGTCACTCTATGAGTTCGGTTAACGTTGCACGAGATAAAAATCAATCGGCGGCTATGAACCCGATTTGCTTATTCCTTTATGCCCTATGAATTTGGACGATTTTTCGGGAATAGAAAAAGGATGGAATTATACCATAAATCCTTAATCTGGGGATTATTTTTTAAGGTTTTCTTTGCGACGCCTCGACCCTTCCAGTAATCCCTGATAATCCTGTAGTAACTGATTAACCAGAGGAAGGTCTTTATCTCTTTCTGCCTGCTGAATCCGATGCTTAATCTCTTTAAGTTCTTTATCTAAAAGAACCTGTTCTATCTTAGCAAGACAGTCTTGAAACACTTGTTCAAGTGCTTCTCCCTCTGGTAATTCACTAACCAAAAGCTCTGTCGCGAAAACTTTGAGACGGTCATCTTTCAGTTCATTCATTAAATGAGTCGAGGAAAATAATTCGGCTCGCTCTGAAATTTGCCTCCGAAGAATTTCGAAAAATTCACGCGCCTGTTCATTTTCAAATTCGTATGTGGGAAGTGCCTCTAGTAACTTTTCAAGATAACTTGGATTTTGCAATAAACAAGTAAGAATTAATTTCTCATAGGGCAAGATCGGCGACGATGCTGCCGAACGCGTCGAAACTTCAAGAGCGTTGCTTGACCGCGTTACTTTTTTTGCTTTGAGCTTCTCAAGTTCAATTTTAAGCGAACGCTCTTCAACACCTAAGGAACCGGCTAATTTTTTCAAGTAACGGTCAAGCAAGACTTGATTCTTGATTTTGGCAAGCGTATCAAGAAACTCTCCTGTAATTTTCAGCAAACCTGAAGAATCTAGTTTGTTAAAACGCCCGAGCAGTACATTTAACTTAAAATCAAAAATATCTTGAGCTTCCAATAGTTGTTCGTGAAAAGCCTCTGCTCCTTTTGAGCGTAAGAAATCATCTGGATCAAGTGCGTCCGGCAAACCGACAGCCTTCGCGCTCATATCTTCTTCCAGAAAGACATCAAGACTTCGAACCGCTGCTTGCTCTCCGGCTCGATCCCCGTCATAAACCAAGATTGCTTCATCGGCATATCGTTTGAGAATACGGACATGGTCTTCCGTCAGCGCCGTCCCAAGCGTTGCTACTGTATTCAAAAATCCATGCACTTGAAGCTGGAGGCAATCTAGATAACCTTCCACAATGATGATTTGGCGGATACTGCCTTGTCCAATAAATGTACCTTTTGCAACCGAAAGTCCGTAAAACTCGCGCCGTTTTTTAAAAATATCGGTTTCCGGAGAATTGAGATATTTGGGCATCTCATCCGCTAAAACGCGCCCTCCAAAAGCAATCACTCGGCCTTGCGCATTTCGAATTGGAAACATGAGACGATTCCGAAAAAGGTCATAAGGAGTTTTTTGGGAAGATGGTTTTGCGATGAGGCCACTTCGAACCATCGCTTCTTCATGAAATCCCTTTTGACTCAAATGCTCAAAAAGTTTTCGCCAATCATCTTGAGCAAAACCAATCCCAAATTGAATTGCCTCTTTCTCACCAAATCCACGCGACTTCCAGTATGCTCGCGCTTTTTCAGCAATGGATAATTTCATAAAATTTGAGTGATAAAATGCCTGTGCGACTTCATAAATTTGATAAAGCAGCCCTGAATTGCTTTTCTCTGATCTTTGGAAACTGGTTGCTGGAAGTTCGAAATGTGCACGGTCCGCAAGGAGCTTCAGCGCCTCTGGAAACGTCAGCTGTTCATACTTCATCACAAAGGAAAGAACGTCGCCTCCCTCTCCACAGCCAAAACAATGAAAAACTTGCCGCTCGGGGTTGACAATAAAAGAAGGCGTTTTCTCCTGATGAAAAGGGCAACACGCTTTGAGGCTGCGACCGGTCCGCTTGAGGGGGATGTAACTCGAAATCACGTCAACAATATCGTTGAGCGACTGAACTTGTTCAATGATTCTATTATCATATGCCATAAAACTTTTCCCAAAAACTGAAAAACTATTGAGTAAACGATTTCACTAAAACACTTCTCTTGCCTACTGATAAGCCAGAAACAAAAGGAGAATCTAAAAGAAAAAAGCGGTAGAGCAACTTCTTTCCCTCCCGAATTCCAATCCGTGGCGACACGCCCACCCAAAGCATTGCCTGACTAGCACCATTTGTTTTAAGATTGCCGTTTCCCATAGAACGCGTTCCTAAACTTCGATCTCCTTCTACATGAAACCCTGGTTGCGTGATATCGAGTCCCGAATGTTCGCGCCCAATACCATAAGCTTGGGTTAGTTTGGCAGGACCGTTTGTTAATTGGTAGAAGTCATGGTTCGAACGTTGCCGCTTCATCATCTCGAGGCCTTCCAAAGGTTCTACTGCGCGAATCAAAACAGCACCCGGAACTCCTTCTTTTTCCGTCACAATATTAAGGCAATAATGAAATCCATAAGTGAAATATACATAGCTAAACCCAGCAGGACCAAACATCACTCGATTGCGAGGTGTCACTCCTCGATAAGCATGACTTGCCGGGTCCTCGCTTCCTAAGTAGGACTCCGTCTCCACGATCCTTCCGCGAAGCAATACATTTTCTTTCTCAAATACCAAAATTTTTCCAATCAACTCAAAAGCAACAATTCGGGTATCTCGCTCGTAAAAAGACTTTGATAAAACAAAGCCGCTTTTGCGAACCGGGCTAGAGGAATAAACCGCCTGCATTTTTTACTCTGCTTTTTTATCTATGGAGCAATCCTTCTTAACAATCATGCGGCAGCCCGCAGTGATTCCGGAATTGCTTGTCGAACGAATTTATGGACTTCAGGTGCAAGTTGAATCATGAATGAACCTGACAAATTATATTTTTCGTAAGATTCCCGAACCCAATTCCCGGGAAACAGTAGCAGAAAATAAGAAACGAATGACAAAAGCAAAACAAAAAATGCAACCCCAAAAAGCGCGCCACCAACTTTCTCAATCACTTCCGAAAAATGAATCGTTAAGACCTTAGCAATGCCTTGCTTCACCAACTTGCTGATGCGATAACACAAAAAAACAAGGGTGAGAAAAATGACAAGATGTGCAATCACGCTAATGGCTGGTGAGCTGATAGGTAAAAATCCTCGAATTCGATCTGTATATTCCACAGTGACCAGAATGATAAAAACAAGTTGGACCAGCTGACCAAACAATGCAGAAAACCCTTTGTGGTAACCCCTTAAAAGACCGACAAGAACTAAAAGCGTCAGTGCAAAATCAATAAGCCCAAAGCTTGTCACAAAACTATGCACCGTTTTTAAAAAATCAACAATTTGCGGGGGTACCATCCGTATCTCCTTTCACTTCAATTCTTACGAACCAATTCTCCCATCAAACGATGCTCCTCATAGCCAATCACACGAGCTTGAATCAAGTCGCCTGTCGCAATCCCTGAAACTCTGGGAATCAAAATTGGTAAATAATTATGAGCACGCCCTTCAAGCCACGCTTTTTCGTTGCTTTCTTCAACTATCATATCACAGACAGAGTCCAAATAATGCAGCGCAACTTCTCTTCTCAATTTTTCCTCCAATTGAGAAAGAACGGTGATGCGCTTTTCCACAATCTCTTTTGCAACTGGTTTTAATGGAAAAGCTCGTGTTCCTTCTCTTGGGCTATAAGGGAAAATATGAAGCTTGAACGGGTGCGTTTTAAGCAAAAGGTCTACGGTTGCTTGAAAATCTTTGTCGGTCTCACCTGGAAATCCGACCATCACATCGGTTGTTAAAATAAATGACTCCAACCGCTCATTTAATTTTTGGATCAAAGCATCGTAATAGTCACTCTGATAGCGGCGGTTCATACCGCGCAAAATAATATCAGAACCACTTTGTACCGGAATGTGTAAATGGTGGCACATTTTTGGAGTATTCCTCATGGTTTCTATAAGGAAATCGGTAACATCGTTTGGCTCAATGGAACTTAACCGAATCCGTTCGATTCCATCAATGGGGGCCATCGCGTCGATCACGTCAGAAAGTGTTAATTTCCGTTCTAAATCAAGCCCATAGGCACCTAATTGGACTCCGGTGAGTACAATCTCACGATAACCATGATCGCGAAGACGCACGGCTTCTTCCAAAATATCCTGGAGTTCGCGGCTGCGCGATTTGCCACGCACCAAAACAACCTTACAAAAAGAACATGCATGGTTACAACCGTCTTGAACTTTGAGAAAAGCCCTGGTCCTTCCTGAAAACTTCGATATTTGAAGCGGAACAAATTCTGCTTTAGAGCGAAGCGGCTGTGAAGGATCTTGAAAGGTTAGCTGGGTACAGCTATCAAGCAGATTAGCTAAATCGGATTTCTGCCGATTCAACACCACATGTGTAACGCCCGGAGTCTCTAAAAGTGTTTTGTAATCACGCTCTGCATAACAACCCGTCACAACAATTTTCGCTTCCGGATTTTCACGCTGGCATTTACGAATTAAGTAGCGGCTTTCCTTGTCAGCTTCCGAAGTGACCGTACAAGTATTGATCACAAAAACATTAGCCTGTTCTCCCGCACGCACTTCTGAATAGCCAGCGCCAAGCAAATTTTCTCTCATGGCCTGGGTTTCATATTGATTAAGCCGGCAGCCCAAAGTTAAAAACTTAACTTTTTCTTGTTTTCCGTTTTGTTGATTTTGGATCATGAAAGTGCCAGTTGTAAGATTCCTACAATACTAATAAATGCGGTATCTGTCTTTAAAATGGTGTCCCCTAAACGTACCATTGAAAGACCTTTGGCTTGGGCTTCGGCACATTCCCCCTTACTAAATCCGCCCTCAGGGCCAATCAAAACAGTAACGTTGATTGGTAAGCGATCCCGTTTGAGAGATCTAAGTTTCGTGGCTTGCTCAAATAAATTCTCGTGTGCTGTTGGATGAAAAAGATAAGTTTGTTTCGGTTCTTCAATATTCGCGAGAACTGATGAAAATGACTGGCTGCGTACAACACGAGTAGGTATTCGAGACCGGGATTGCTTCCTGGCTTCTTGAACGATTTTTTCCCAGCGACCGAGCACTTGAGATTCGCGCGCCTGATCCATTCGAACCATCGTGCGTTCTGTAACCATTGGAATCAACACATCTACTCCCAATTCAGATGCTTTTTCAACCAAAAGATCCATTTTGCCACGCTGCGGGATTCCTTGTGCTACCGTCAATCGATACTTCCTAATTGGAAGCACAGAAGGAGAAACGAGCGTTATCACTATCGCCCCTGGACGAGCCACTGAATGCACCAAGCCAGTCCATTCATTCCCGAGAGCGTCAAAAATAAAACAACGTTCTCCTTCCTTCAGCCGCAGGACATCTTTTAAGTGATGACTTTCCCGCTGATCAAGGGTAACGATCCTTGAACTTGACTCAAGAATTTGTGAAGTAAAAAAGCGCTTGACTGTTTCGCGCATTGAAGATGAAAAAGGTCTTAAACAAGTGTTTCTTGCTTAGACCTTTTTGCAAACGATGTGGAAGAAATTACTTTTTCTCAGCTTGAACTTTCGTTTCTTTAACAACATTTGAGGCTTGCGGACCCTTCTCACCTTGTGTTATTTCAAAGGCCACTTCATCTCCTTCTTCAAGGGTTTTGTAACCTTCTCCTTGAATTGAAGAGTAATGAACAAAGACATCCTGCCCGCCGCCTTCTTGTTCGACAAACCCATAACCTTTTACGTTAGAAAACCATTTTACTTTTCCCTTTACCGCCATTCGATCACCTCTAAATCAATTTTCAGGATCAGCGTAAAAGTGCACTTATTGGTTGATGCACCGCTGCCGTTACTTTTTGATTGTTTTATCAAGAAAGCTTGTGTATTACTTGACTTTATTTTTTAAAACCAAACCCGGCTTAAACACCACAACCCGTTTTTCGGGGACCTGAACTTCTTGGCCGGTTCTCGGGTTGCGACCGATACGCCCACGCCGATTTTTCACTTTAAAGACACCGAAATTCCGAAGCTCAACGGTTTCTCCCCGCTCCAGCGCTTCCAATACCGTATCGAGCGTTCTTTGAACAATCTTCTTGACGTCAATTTGAGTGAGATTAATCTCGTTTGAGATTTTCATCACAATATCTTTTTTTGTCATTCCGCCTACCTCCTAATTCGCTTCCTTGGATGCCAACTAACCTAGTCCACCATTCCTACCACGCAGGCAACTTGCGGATTATCGTAAACTCTTGGCTGACGGCAAGATACAAATTTTTGGACTGTTTGTCAAGCGCAATTTTCTATAACTTCTTTTGGTGCTTGAGGTTCTGAAGAAAGGATTCTAGCAACGGATTTTTACGGTATTCGATCCAAGTAATTTCTCGAGCTCTCCAAAAAATTCATCGGATGTTTCAACCTGGTAACTTCCGCCAGAATCAAGAGTGGTTGTGCGGCCAGTGGCATCTTTAAAATTCAGGTGGACAGGAACTACTCCTTTATACTGGCTCAAAACTCCTTTTAATTGTTTGAGGAGTTCTAGATCAAGGCCAGCTGTTAAAAGATCAATAGAAACACATTTCGTTTTCTTTTTGCGCACTTCCTCGATTGGAATAATTTCTTCGGCAATCAGCTTGGCATTATCTTCCCGAAGATTGACACGGCCTTGAATGAAAACACAGGCGTCTTTTTGAATGAGTGAGGTACTTGTTTTGTAAAGATCGGGAAACACGACCACTTCAGAACTTCCTGTTAAATCTTCAAAACCAAGGAACGCCATTTTGTCACCGCGCTTTGTTATAATTTCTTTAACGCTGTTAATAATACCGCCGGTCGAAACAAGCGCCTGGTCCCCCGCATCTGCGAGATTCGCTGTGGTAACAGTCGCATAAGCTTTCAACATTTTCTCATATTTGGCGAGTGGATGAGTACTCACATAAAATCCAAGCATTTCACGTTCGTAGCCAAGAAGCTGACTTTCTGGCCATTCGTCCATCTCTGGAGCCTGAGACGCCCGATCTTGAAAGCCGCCTGCTTCGTCAAAATGATCAAGAAGCGAAAGTTGTCCCTTGGAGCGATCTTTTTGAACGCGAGAACCACGTTCAAGCAAGTGATCCACCATTGCCATCATCTGTGCCCGCTTGAGATGAAATGAGTCGAATGCACCACACTTAATCAAACTTTCCAAAACCTTCCGATTCACCACGCGTAACTCAACGCGTTCTACAAAATCAGAAGGCGATTTAAACGCACCTCCTCGCTTCCGCGCTTCAATAATGGCATCAACTGCTACGGTTCCAACATTTTTTACAGCCGAAAGACCGAAACAAATTGCGTTTCCCGTACATGTAAATGCGGAAAAACTGTCATTAATTAACGGTGGCTTCACATTAATGCCCAGCCGCTTTGATTCATCAATGTAACGGACAATTTTATCGGTATTGTCTTTTTCTGATGTCAGAAGAGCTGTCATAAATTCAACGGTGTAGTTTGTTTTTAGATAAGCTGTTTGATAAGAAATGTAGGCATAAGCCGTCGAATGACTTTTATTAAAGCCGTAACCTGAAAAGTACTCAATTAAATTCCAAATTTTTTCTGCAACACGCGGCGCGATTCCACGCTTTGCAGTTCCTTCAACAAAAGATTGCTTTTCCCGTTCCATAATTTCGGGAATCTTTTTCCCCATGGCCCGCCTTAAAGAATCTGCTTTCGCCAAGCTAAAACCCGCAAGCGTACTCACAATCTGCATTACTTGCTCTTGATACAAAATAATCCCGTAAGTTTCGCGAAGAATGGGTTCTAAATCCGCATGATCATACTTAATCAGCTTTGGATCATGCATCCGTTGAATGAAGTCATCGACCATTCCACTTCCGAGCGGTCCCGGCCGGTACAGAGCGAGCAACGCAACGATATCACCAAATGATTTTGGGTGCATCTTACGCAAAAGGTCTCGCATCCCCGAACTTTCTAATTGGAACACGCCGATAGACTCTCCGCGCCCAAGCATGTCATAAGCGGCTTGGTCGTTTAAACCAAGCGCATGAATATCGATCGCAACGCCTTTTGTTTCCTTAATTAATTGACATGCTTTATCAATGACCGTCAGTGTCCGCAGTCCTAGAAAGTCCATTTTAAGAAGACCGATTTTTTCCACAGCTTTCATGTCATATTGTGTTGTGATTTCATCATCGGCTTTAAAAAGTGGGCAATAATCAGAAAGCGGGCCATCTGAAATCACAACACCCGCTGCATGGGTTGACGCATGCCGGCAAAGACCTTCGAGCGCTTTTGATGTTTCGATGAGCCGCGCAACTTTTTCATCCGACTCAACCGCTTCCCTTAACTTAGGCTCTACTTTAAGTGCTTTTTCAAGCGTCATATCAAGCTCGGCAGGAACCAATTTTGCAAGCCGATCCACTTCTTGATAACTGATTCCAAGCACGCGCCCGACATCACGAATCGCAGCGCGCGCCGCCATTGTCCCAAACGTGATGATTTGAGCAACGCTTTCTGCGCCGTATTTTTGCCGGACATACTGGATCACTTCATCTCGGCGCTCATAACAAAAATCAATATCAATATCTGGCATTGAGATTCGCTCGGGATTAAGAAACCGTTCAAAAATAAGGCCATGCTCAATCGGATCAAGATCGGTAATGCTAAGCGCATAAGCCACCAGACTTCCAGCGGCGGACCCGCGGCCAGGACCGACCGGAATTCCTTTTTCTTTTGCAAATCGAATGAAATCCCAAACAATGAGAAAGTAACTCGTGAAACCCATTTTCTCAATCAAACGAAGTTCATAACTCAAGCGCTCTTGGTAATTTGAAGGAATTTCTTTATCAAGCCGTTTCTTAAGGAATTGAAAGCAAAGTTCCCGGATATATTCGGGTTGAGATTTTCCCGCCGGTGGATGAAAAACAGGAAGGTGTGTTTTTGAGAAATCGAGCTCAAGGTTACATTTTTCAGCAATTTCGAGCGTCCGCGTCACGGCATCGGGTAAATCCTTGAAAAGCTTTTTCATTTCTTCAGCAGACTTCAAATAAAATTGATCTCCGTGATAACGCATTCGGTCATCGTCAGCAACCATAGAACCCGTTCCAATACAAATCAGTGCATCGTGATAAGGCGCATCTTCTTGATATACATAATGGCAATCATTCGTAGCAACCATTTTGAGGTCGAATTCTTTAGAAAAAGAACGGTAGGCATTCACTACCCGGCGCTGCTGCTCAAGCCCCTGGTCCATGCACTCGAGGTAAAAATCTTCTTTTCCAAAAATATCCACGAAGTCACGAATTGCACGTCTGCTTTCATCCAACTGATCGTTCCATGCAAAGTAAGGCACCTCACCTTTCAAACACCCGGAAAGCACAATCAAGCCCTCGTGATGCTTTCGTAAAATTTCTTTATCAATTCTTGGTTTGTAATAAAACCCCTCAAGATACGAGGCGCTCGAAAGTTTAAGCAGATTTCGGTAACCTGTTTCATTCTTAACCAGGAGTGTAATGTGGTAAGACGCTTCCTTGACACCGTGAGCGTTCTTGTCGAAACGCGAGGAGGGAGCAATGTAGGCTTCCATGCCCAGAATGGGTTTGATGCCCTGCTTCATGGCTTCTTCATAAAAATGAACTGCGCCAAAAAGATTACCGTGATCGGTCATTGCTAACGCAGGGAATTTGAGCTCAACGGCACGCTTCAATAAATTAGGAATTTTGGAAGCCGCGTCCAGAAGTGAAAACTGGGTGTGGCAATGTAAATGGACGAAATCACTATGGTTTTTCACAGGCGACTACTCCCACTCAATCGTCGCAGGCGGTTTTGAACTTACATCATAACAGACGCGGTTGATGCCACGCACTTCGTTAATGATTCGATTGGAAATCCGTGCAAGCAATTCGCCCGGAAGACGCGCCCAATCCGCCGTCATTCCATCTTGTGAAATAACAGCGCGAACGGCAACAACATTTTCATAGGTACGTTCGTCTCCCATCACGCCAACGCTTTTTACGGGAAGCAAAACAGCAAATGACTGCCAAATCTTCTGATAAAGACCTGCTTTTTTAATTTCATCGATCACAATCGAATCCGCCTCTCGGAGAAGTTTAAGCCGCTCCTCGGTGATATCGCCAATAATCCGCACGGCAAGACCCGGTCCTGGAAAAGGTTGCCTCGAAATAAGCTCGTCGGGAAGCCCAAGCGCTTTCCCTACTTTGCGAACTTCATCTTTAAATAGATCTTGAAGCGGCTCCACCAAAGCAAGTTTCATTTGCTTGGGAAGCCCACCAACGTTGTGATGGGATTTGATGGTACTGGTTGGCCCGCCATAAACAGACACGGATTCAATCCGATCCGGGTAAAGTGTCCCTTGTGCAAGAAAAGGAACTTTGCCAAGTTTTTTTGTTTCGTGTTCAAAAACTTCAATAAAAGTATGTCCAATAATTTTCCGCTTTCGTTCAGGATCTGCCACACCTCTGAGCGCTCGAAGAAACTGCTTTGAGGCATCCACGACGCGAAGATCAATTTTGAAATACCCTCTAAAAACTTTCTCTACCTTTTCACGCTCTTTGAACCGGAGCAAGCCATTATCCACAAAAATACACGTCAGTTGCTTGCCAATTGCTTTATGAAGTAACAGCGCCACGACAGAAGAATCCACTCCGCCTGAAAGACCAAGAATGACGCGGCTTTTTCCGATTCGTTTCTGGAGAGACTCTATCGTTTCGCTGATAAATGATCTGGGTGTCCAGTCGCCCCTAAATTTTGAAATCCGGAACAAAAAATTTCCGATGATTTTATGTCCCAGTGGCGTTTGAACAACCTCCGGATGAAATTGAACTCCATGCATTTGGAACGCCGTGCTCCGAAATGCAGCGATTGGAGAGCTCGACGTCTGTCCGATTCGCTCAAAACTGAGTGGAAGTTTGGTGACTTGATCGCCATGGCTCATCCAACATGGGAAACGCTTCGGAAGGCCACGAAAGAGTTCACTGTCACGCTTCACTAAAAATTCGGCGTAACCGTATTCGCGAAGTCTTACTTTTTTGACTTTCCCGCCAAAAAGATGTGAGATGAGTTGTAACCCATAGCAAATACCCAAAATAGGAATTCCTAAAGAAAAAATCCGCTTATCTGGAATCGGCGCATGCCTCTCGTAAACATTTGCCGGAGAGCCCGAGAGGATAATTGCTTTAGGGCGCACTTCGCGAATTTTTTCAAAAGAAACGTGGTAGGGATAAACGATGGAAAAAACCTTTTTTTCGCGGACACGGCGCGCAATCAATTGCGTGTATTGCGATCCAAAATCGAGCACCAAACAGGTTTCTTTGTTCATCTTCAATCATTTACATTGGTTCAAACGTAGGGGTAGGCCCCTGCGCCTACCCGTAAACGACGGGCGACCGCGGGGGGTCGCCCCTACCATCGCGTTTACTTCATCATGCCAACTTTTTGTGCTGCCTGAAAGAGTTTTCCCTCAGTTTTGATTGCTGGCGCAATGACAATCTCTGTAAGTTGCATTTCTTTAACGCTTCGCGCACCCACATTTCCCATACAGGTTTTTAAAGCGCCCACCAAGTTTTGAGTTCCATCGTCCAGCTTCGCCGGCCCAAATAAGATTTCTTCAAGCGAACCCGTCGTACCAACACGAATCCGTGTTCCACGCGGTAAATTTGCATGCGGCGTTGCCATTCCCCAGTGGAAACCCTTCCCAGGCGCTTCTTTTGCACGGGCAAAGGCAGAACCAATCATGACAGCATCCGAACCACACGCAAATGCTTTACAAATATCGCCACCAGTAGACATTCCACCGTCGGCAATAATCGGAACGTAACGACCAGACTTCTTCGCATAAAACTCACGGGCAGCCGTTGTATCACAAATCGCAGTGACTTGAGGAACACCCAATCCCAATACGCCGCGCGTGGTACACGCAGAGCCAGGTCCAATTCCAATGAGAAGCGCATCAGCACCTGCCTTCATCAATTCAAGAGCAACTTGGTAAGTCACACAATTTCCCAAAATAATGGGCATTTTCATTTGCTTGCAGAATTTTTCAAAATTAAGTGTTTGATACGCTTTGGCGATATGGCGGACAGTGGTGACTGTTGATTGAACAACAAAAATATCACAGCCTGCTTCTTCTGAAATTTTTCCAAAACGCTCTGCTTTCTGTGGGATGGAACTAACCACGGCTGGCGCCCCGCCTTTTTTGATTTCGGAAACTCTTTTTGAAATAAGTTTTTCTTTGACTGGGGTTAAATAAATTTTTTGGACAAGTTCTGTCGCTTTTTCGGGAGTCGATTTGGCAATCTCTGCCAAAATGGATTGGTAATCTTCGTAACGCGTGTAAATTCCTTCTAAATTCAAAACTGCGAGGCCGCCCAACTTTCCCATTTGAATGGCAAACTTAGGATCAACAACACCATCCATCGCAGACGCAATAAATGGAATGTTAATTTTCTTCCGGTCAATGTACCAGGAAATATCAACTTCATCTGGATTAATGGTCATTGTCCCTGGCGCAAGCGCAATTTCATCAAAACCATACGCACGCCTTGCTTTTCGATCTCTCCCAATCCACTCACCCACGAAAAACCTCCGCGTTTAATAATGGCAACTTGCCCTTGATAGAAAATATTTCTGGCAATGATTGTTTAACTTAAGGATTTTATCGGTGGATGATGCAACATTTCGTGCACCGATGTAGTATCATACAGAATGGAAATTTGCTTGTCAATCTCGAGGTTGAAAAAACTTAGGATGACTTTATTTGTTCCTGAGAATCAGCGGAACGGATCGGAACCGAAACGTAATCTTGCATCATCGAAGAACCTCCAAGCGAAATCGCTTTCACAAAAATGCTTGTTCGCCCAGAAGCTTGCTTGTCACCCCCTGGAATGCGAAGATGGAAAAGAAGCCCGCGTTTTGGGATATAAAAGCTCAAACGAGGAAGTGCGGAAATCTCCCAACGATCAACGGGAAGCGCAAAACCATCCTGATACTGGGTATTAGTAAGAATGCTTTGGTAAATCGCGAAGGGACCGAAACCCCAAAGTTTCTTCAAGTAAAAGAAAGGTTGGTTTTCATAGTTCTGTTTTGGCTTTTCCTTTTTCTCAATTGAAGGCATTTTCGCCTCTTCTTTTGAAACTGTTGCTTGAACTGCCAGATCTTTCCCAAAACCAAGGAGTTGGTTCATCTCTTGCGGACTTAAAAGGCGACTGGAAGATGATCCTTCAGGTGTTGGCAGTTCTGGTGCTGAAGGAGTTCCAATAAAAGCGCCAGGTATACCCCCCTCACCCGAGGAACCGATATTATCTTCTATAGAACCTATTGAAAGAGATTCTGAGAAAGCGTCTGTTCCTTGTGAACCCCCTAGCTGTGGAATGAAATAAGCGCCACCACCTCCTATAATAGGAAGGTTATTATTGGTGTTGTCGTCATTGTCATTGTCGTTATCATTCTCATCGCCCCCTCGAGGGGTTCCACCACCACAGCTGGAATCATCATGTTGACAGCCTTGAGTGGAGTCGCAGGTATCAACTGTACAAGCTACGCGATCATCACAATTGGGAGTGGTGTTCGGGGTGGTGGTGCAGGCGCCGTTCTGACAGGTCTCCGTTCCATCACAGGCATTATTGTTTGAGCAGGTTGTGTTGTTAGCAACTTCTGCACCCATACAAACGCCATTTCGACACACATCTTGAGAAGTGCACGTATTACCATCATTACAAGCAGTTTCGTTGGAAGCCGTTGGTTCCTTACAAACCCCTGTGGTTTGGTTGCAGGTGCTTATCCGGCAAGCCGTTGTCACTCGAGAGGTACAGTATTGATCGGGATAGTCATGGTTCCTGCAATCAGTTGGGTTTTCTGAGAATCTCGCTTCAATCGTATGGTCTGCCGTAATGTCTTGAAAGGTGTATGAAGAAACAACACCTTGGGAAACGTTGTCTACTAAAACATCAGAGATTTCATGAGCAGCGTTTGCGATAATTGCAAATGTTTGACCCTCACCTTCTGTAACAGTCATGGATCCGCTTGGTTCAATGGAACCGCCAGGACCCGCTGAGGCTGTGATGGTGTGGGTGATGCGCGGGATTTCACTAAAAACAGCTGTGACAGAAAGATGTTCTGTGATTGTGAGAGTTTGTGGATTTTCGTTACCTGAGAGCGCCCCCTCCCAATGGTTAAACTGCCAGCCAGCACTGGGAACCGCACGGAAAATAACCAAAGAACCCGCTGGATACTCAGGATGATCGGGCGACTTTTCAATGTTTCCCTCCCCTTCCACTTGTGTTGTTAATGTGTACGGACGATCTGGATCAATCGCTTGAATCATTTGAGAAGCAGTTGCGTCATGATTTGCTGCGTCAATGGCTTTTACTGAAATCTCAGCCTGCCCAATCGTATTTAAAGTTACTTCAAAACTAGTTTCGAGTTCCCGTTCGTAATCAATTGTTTTCGTGTTAGTTACTACTCCATTCACACTCAGAATGAGTTGGGTGACCCCCCAATCATCACTTGCCTCAATACGAACCTGAACTGGTAATTGGATTGGAGTTTCTGAAGGTAGGGAATCAATAGAAACAGCGGGGGGTTGGTCATGAATCACAAACTTTTGAATCGAGCCTTGAAATGGGACAAACACATTTCCGTGACCATCCGCTTTCACACCAATAACGGGTGCGATATAATAGGCAGTGCCGTTACCAAAAAGTTTTTCTTCTCCATCGCCGCGCCATCCACCCCATTCTGTAATGAAATTGCCATGATGGTCAAAAACTTCAATGCGATCGTTACCGGTATCTGTCACAAACACCGTGTTGTAAGTTTTATCTACACTAATTCCAACCGGGGACAGGAACTTGCCAGCCCCATGACCACGACCGCCCCATGCTAAAATAGGTTCGTAAGAACGATTGTCAGCGCCTGGTGCAAACTTTTGAATTCGGTGATTCTCAGAATCAACTACATACAATGCTCCATCTGGACCAACATCGTGGCCTTGTGGAAATTGAAATTGTCCGGACTGACGACCTTGTTCTCCAATGCGCCCAACTTGTTGAGGCTGTCCATGACATGTCTTAAAATTTTGAAACAGATATCTCAAGAGTGAAGTTTGTTGAAAC
>JACQQN010000057.1 GCA_016206995.1 Candidatus Omnitrophota bacterium
GCTGCTTCATTCCGACCGCTCCAATGGTCGCCACTATGACGATGCATGGAACCAACTTTGGAAACTTCGTCATTCAAAATCCCCTTCAGGCGCGAATCATTTTCAATCGTGTTGTAATGCACGGTATCTACATCCATGATGTGCCGCGCTAAATTCCTTCCAAATTCAAAATATTTCCACTCACCGCTCCTTGCAAATTGAATGAGCGAACCCGTGTGTGTCCCAACTCCTTCGCAGTTATACCATCCCCAGCGACCGATTGGGTGCCAGCCAAATCCGGCGTATTCTTGATCATCATCTTCATCGCGCCACCACGTGAGCGTATCTCCAAAGTTGAGCATCCCGAACCACTTGAAATCTTTGGGGTGCCGCGCGGCCCAATCAAAAAGGTCGGAAAGCATTTTTTCTTCCGTTCCAAAACGGTCGGATGTTGGATAAAGCCGCCCAAGCGCGCCAGTCGCATCCATCCAATAAGGATTGACACGAATCACGAGAGGTTTCATGAATGGGCCTACAGCATCTGCAGGCTGAATTTCTTTAGGATCATTTCCGTGAAAGTAAAACAAAAGTTCGTGTGTCTTTGCAAGGCCAAATGCGTTTCCGCGCGCGCGATCTTCAGGGCCCATCGCATTACTGGTTGTAGAAAGATCAAGCACCCCTGATTTTTCAGGCCAGAGCTCGATCAAAATCTCTCCTTTTTCACGATCAACCCGAAACGCTTTTGGAAATTCTTCCCGCAAATTACGAAGCGCTACAGTCACACCAAAATTTTCCTTGGAAACATCCAGCCAGCCGCTATAAAAACCATCCCGTGAGGCAAGGCCGGTTTTTGCGCCATCTTTTTCGAGGACCACATGGTCGTAATCAGTTTGATAAAGCTCAAGCGTGTTTCCAAGCAAAAATTCTTCAGAACCGCTTTCGTTCCGGCCCATTTGAATTTGGTTTTTTTGTGGATCGACTGAAAACTTGTGCGGCAAGCGCAGGCCAAAACTTCCGATGGGCTCATTCGGTGGAAGGTTAAGCCCCTTATATTTGTCGTAATATTTATTTTCAGGGTACCCCGTATAAACCAATGTGTGGCTTACTTTCACAAAACTTTTCCCGGAATAAAAATAGTAACGGAGAACCGCCTGACAAAAACGTTTTCCTTTTGCTGACTCAAACCAACTGCTGGCCTTGATCACAACCCGCTCTCGGCCATTTTCTTCAACTTCGATTGTGTATGTTTTCTTATCAAGATTCGCCTGGTATTCCTCTCCTTTAAAAGTGAGAACGAGAGCGCCGTCTGCCATTACTTCTTCTTCTAGTTCAATGGTTTGATTTTTATTTTGATCGATCGAAACACGTTTGAAAAAGTAAAACGATTTTTTATTGAATTCTACTTTCATGGTGCCAGTACTGACCGCGATCGAATTGGCATCTTCTTCAACATTCAAACCAGTTGGAAACGTTTCCGGTTGTATGTTGGGGCCATAATCCAAATAATAACCCGCGCCATCCATCGGCGGGAGCGTTGTTCTCACAGAAACGCCGAGCCACCTAATGGAACCATCTGGCCAACGCGATAAAATACGGGCTTCAAATGGAACATTTTTTCCCTGCGCGTCATGAATTTGAATTTGTTCGGGTGTTTTGAGTTCTCCCATCGGAAATGGGATTCCGCCTTCCGCTGGAAAGTCGTTCGCAAATGTAGTGGTCTCATTTTTCACAATAAAAGGAATTCGAACTACTTCACCCAGCGTCCCGGAATCAGCAAGTGTCCAAGCAGGTTTACGCGATGCAAATCCATAATTCAACATATTGACGGGCCGTTCTTTTGCTGGCGCTACTGGTTTTCTGGTTGCCGCTACCCGCGCGTCCTCCTGCTCTTGAAATCCCTTTGGGACCAAGCGGATATCGTCAAAGTAAAAATCGAGGTCGTTCTTTGGTTCCCATCGGAAAATGGAAAATTGGTCGATGTTTCGAACGTTGATGCTCGCGCCAATCTTCGTCACCGGAATTGAAAATTCTTTTCCACTACCACCGGGGACATGAAGATCTTCTTTGTACCGCTTTCCTTCCAAATCTTTAATTTGAAGGATCAAACGTTCTGTTTCGTTTCTTGGATTAAAAATGTAGAGTCGAAACGATTCGTAAGAAGACCAGTTGCGAAGCGCACCCCAGCCCTGGAAATAATCTTCAAGCGTAAACGCAGAAACTTCCCCGCCTCCAAAATAAGTCACTTGGGCGGACTGTTTTCCGCTCGCTGGCCGCTTTTCCGAGATTTCGACATGGGCTGCAATTGCCTGCCATGCTTTGACATCCCGCGCACGCTCAAAGTTAGAAAAAACAAAACTCCCATCTTTTTGCTTTCCGGGAAGTGTATATCGCCTCTGAAATACAAATTGAAGAAGCGAAGCTTGTTCACCATTTTGATTAATCTTTGAACCAACACCAGCCACAACACTTCCCATCATCGCTGCTGTACCGGAGACAAATCCAAGCAAGAGAAAAGCCAAAACAACACCCGTGAGCAGCAAACGTTTTGTGGACGATGCATCTTTTTGATTCCACAAATTCAAAAATTTCTGACACTGAGCGCTGAGCAATTGCCCCGCAAGCTCAAAAGTTTCTTTTGTTTTTTTCTTTAAATCATCAATTTCACTCATCATTTATCTCCGTTATGGCCGTCCTCTCACCAAATGAAGCCCGCAATGAACTAGGTCGTATGCTCCTGCCAATTTTTTTTGGAAATCAAAAATGGTATCCGATGGGCTAATTTCCGTCCGCTCTAAAAGATAAGGATTTATTTTTCGATTGGAACCAGGAATATTGGAGCAAGCTCCTTGATAACCTGCTTCCTGAACCAACGCAACTGTCTCTTGGTCATGTTCACCGTAGGGATAACAAAAAAACGAAACGGGAGAATCGAACATTTCTTCAAGAATCTTTTTAGAATCCGAAATCTCTCTTTGTTTTTCTTCGCGCGAAAGACGCGGCAAATGAGGATGCCCGTTCGTGTGGGATCCAAATGAAAAACCTGCTCGCTTCATCTCGAAAATTTCATTCAGCTCCAAATAATCTTCCGTACCCAGTCTTTGTGTGACACAAAAAATAGTTGCCTTCAATCCCCGCTCGGCAAGAATCGGAAAAGCATTTTCAAAATTATCCCGGTAGCCATCGTCAAAAGTAATGACAATGCTTCGGCCCCTCTCCTTTCCGCCAAACAGCGTGGACGGATCCGCCGGCAGTGTGGCGGAAATCCTCTCCCCACCATGTGGTGAGAGGGTAGGGTGAGGGGTTTGAATCAATTCATCCAAACCAATTGTTTGATATCCTTCAGAAACCAAGTAGTCCATTTGCTCGCGAAATAATGCTGCGGAAACTGAAAGGTAGCCGTTTACTTTGTCATTCACACGGTGATAACAAAGAATCCGAACACCGCTTGATTTGCCACCAAACAACCGGCCTCCATAGAAAATGAGCGAACTAACTGAAGAACGTAAGAAGCGCTTCATTCCGAAAAACCTTTCGCAAATTCTTGGATGTTTTTTTCGATGTTAAAGTTCTCTATTACAAAACGATGCCCTGCTTCAACCAGTTGTGTTCGAAAAGCGTCATCCGAATAAAGTCTTTCAATGGCTTGCGCAAGTGCTTGAGCGTCTTTCGCTGAAACTAGGAGCCCTGTTTTTCCATCCTGCACCAATTCTTCCACAGAACCAAAGCGCGTTGTAATCACAGCCGTTTTTGCAGCCAGCGCTTCAATCAAAACATTCGGAATCCCCCAATGCCATTCGCCTTGCGCCATCAGCACCAAAAGGTCTGCTTGTTTGTAATAAGGAATCACTTGAGATTGTTTGAGTGCGCCTGTCATGGTCACAAATTTCTCAAGACCAAGCTCTTTCACTTGACCTTTCAATTCAGATTCAAGCGGCCCGCCGCCAACAATCGTTGCATGAAACGAAATTTCAGACTTATCCTCCTCACCTATCCTCTCCCCCTTTTGAAGGGGGAGAGGGAGGGGTGAGGGGGTTGCTTTTCTGGATGTCTTTAGAATTGCCAAAGCATCGAGAAAATAATTAAATCCTTTGTGAGCATTCAAAGTCCCCACCGAAAGAATTTCAAAAGTTGGATTTCTCTTTTTTCCATTCATAGAGAATTTTTCAAGATCCAGGCCGTGATAATTGACCCAAATTTGGTTGCTCGGATAACGCGGCGCGATCTTTCGAAGATATTCTTTGTTTTGCTGTGTACAGGTTGATACGAATTCGGCTCGAAGCATTTTGAGATCCAGTTGTGTTGTATCGAGATAAATATCATGCGCGTGCCCAGTGAAACTATAAGGAATACCCGTCAACTCTGAAATCGTAAGCGCGACGGACGCGGGGTACGTTGCCCAATACGCATGCATGTGTTCAATTTCTTTTTCTTCCATCAATTTTGCGATCAAAATAGACTTTGGGAAAAACGCCAAATTCCTGATTAAAAATTGAGGACTTTTCAGATTTCCAAAAATTAACCGAAACAAAGCGCGCACATACCGATGAGGTTTCGAAAAGAAAAATTCGAAATGAGTGCGTAACAACTTCCAAGAAAAAACGTACGGCGTGTAAACGGTTTTTGGAAGCAGTGCTTTCGCTTCATCGTGAATCACTTTATCATTAGAAGGTTTCAACGAAAAAATGACAATCTCTTTCATTTGTGACAAAGCGTGCAGTTCTCTCAAAATAAAAGCTTCGTCGTAACACGGAAATTTGGAAACAATAAAAGCAATTTTCATATTTTAACCTCTGCCCCTTGCCCCTTAATACGCGCAACGCGCGCGGGAACGCCAACCACTACGCCGCCATCTGGGACATCTTCGAGCACCACTGCATTCGCGCCAATTTCTGCATTATTTCCAATTTTGATTCCCCCAAGCACTTTGGCGCCGGCACCAATCATGACATGGTCGCCAATCTTTGGAGAAGGGCCACCTGAATTGCGATTACCAACTGTAACGCCGTGATGAAGATCACAATGACTTCCGATCACTGCTTCTCCATTAATTACAATTCCACCAAAATGATGAATTAAAAGGCCTGGGCCGATTTTTGCAGCAGGCGGAATCGAAACTCCAGTCCACACTTCTACCAAACGCTGGATGATGACGCCAAGTAATGGAATTCGATGCTTCAAAAGCCAGCGTGTCATTCGATAACCCAAAACAGCTTGAAATCCAGGAGCCGTTACCACATGAAGTGTTTTTCGAAAACGGCCTTGATAGGACGTTTGAGCACAAGCCCTTTTAAAATCTTCACGGATAGCGGAACTCATGGGGTAAAAACTCCTTTTTCTTGAAGTAGTTTCAAATAAAGCGCTTCGGTTTTGCGCACAGTTTCGTGCAACGTAAAATTTTGTGCGATACGATTTTGCGCTCGCTGACCAATCATGTTTGCTTTCTCAGGATTTTCTAAAATCTCAAGGACCATATTTGCCAAAACCATTGGGTTCTTGGGCGGAATTAAAAAACCTGTTTCACCGTCTACAATCAATTCCCGATTTCCGCCAACATCCGTTGCAACAACTGGTTTCCCCGCTGCCATCGCTTCCAAAATAACATTTGAGCAACCTTCAAAGTGCGTCGCGAGGACACAACAATCGACGTGCTGAACGATTTCCCATGCGTCATGGCGCGCACCAAGAATTCGAACGCTCCCGGTGAGCCCAAGCTCTTTCACTTTAGATTCAATCATTGGACGACAAGGTCCATCTCCAACTAAAATAAAACGCGTGCTCGGAAGACGCGCAACAATTTTTTGGGCTGCTTCTAAAAAAGTAACGTGATCCTTTTGATGAGACATGCGCGCAACCATTGCAACGGTTTTTGAC
>JACQQN010000056.1 GCA_016206995.1 Candidatus Omnitrophota bacterium
AACGCCTCCTGTTTTGCTGTTTTGTGTCCCCGATTTTACTTCAGTGCGCGACAGTTTGAGACTCTACGCGAACGGCGGGAAGATACATTTTCTCAACGTACTCAATCAGCATTCGCTCGATTGAGAATTGTTCGGTGATCGTTCGAATAGAATGCTTCATCATGGCAAGCCACCGCGGTGAATAAGAAAGATGATTCGGCCGTTCGAAATACATCGGAAGAATCGTATTCTCAAAGAGATGAAAAAGTTCGTTCCGGTCTTCAGTTGAACTTTCTTGTTCTCCCTTTCCAAAAAGCCAGCCATTCTCACCGGTTTGAATGCCTTCGACCGCCCATCCATCCGGAATCGATACGTTGAGCACTCCATTCATTCCAGCTTTCATTCCGCTGGTTCCACTAGCCTCGAGCGGGCGAATTGGATTGTTGAGCCAAATATCAACCCCAGAAACCAGTCGTCGCGCAAGGTCAATATCATAAGACTCGATAAAGAAAATCTGCGCTTTGAAATCCCGTTCTTCGGTTCTTTTCTTTAACTCGCCTGACAAGTGATAAATATAACGAATCTGTTCCCGTCCTTGATAATTATCGGGGTGAGGTTTCCCGGCAAACAAAATTTGGATTGGTTTCCCGTATTTTCGGTGGGAAGATTCTAAAAAGGAAAAAAGCTTTTCTGTATCATCTAAAAACCAAGTGACCCGTTTGTACCCAGCGAAACGGCGGGCAAACCCAATCATAAATGCATCCGGATCAAGCCACGATTGAGCCTGTTTTTGAACTTGTTCAGGTTTCACACCAAGCCGGAGAAGATGGTAGGCGGCACGCTCTCTTACTTTAACGATTAACCGTTCTTTTCGGTAACAATGCGTCTGCCACAATTTTTCATCAGGAATTTGTTCCGCTTGGTGCTTTCCGCCATAGTCTTCAAGCAATTTCTGAACGGCAGGCGCCTGCCAATAAGCAACATGAACGCCGTTGGTAATCGAACCAATCGGCACTTCGTCAACCCGATGATCATATTGGTTTCCCCATGCATAAGCCCACATGTGACGGCAAACTTCCCCGTGAAGTTTGCTGACGCCATTTCGAAACCCCCCAGCAAGTAGGAGCGAGAGTTTTGTCATATCAAATTCGTTAATCCGATTGCGCGCGCAATTAAAAATAATCTCTTGGTCTTCCTTCGGCAAAAACTGCTCGAGATACGGCATCAAATGATAGCGAACAAGCGCTTCATCAAACCGTTCATTTCCCTCAGGAACAGGTGTGTGAGAAGTAAAACCAATCCGTTTTCCTGTTTGCGCCATCGCATCATGAAAGTTGATGTTATTCTTTCGCATTTCCGTGTGCATAATTTCTAAAATCGCCAAAGCTGCGTGGCCTTCATTTAAATGGTAAACGGAAGGCTGGTAACCAGCCCCTTGAAGAATGCGGATGCCGCCAATTCCCAAAATCATTTCCTGCTCAAAGCGTCTTTTCCGCTCTTCGGAATGGTGTTTCTCGGAAGCATAAAGCCGTCTTGAGATATGGCGGTCGTGGACCGCATTTTCCTTGAGGTTCGTGTCCAAAAGTAACAGCTCGGCTCGACCGACGCGTGCCCGCCACGCTTTTACTTTTACGGAACGGTCATCAATCGGCACTTCGATAATTAATTCATTCATGGTGCCTGGACTTTTCACAGACTCCAGTGGGAAAAATTGGCGGACGGTTCCCCATGTTGGCACAATGGAATCATACGTCGGCCGCATTTCACCTTCGAGCGAGACTTCTTGCTCATAGTACCCTTGAAGATAAAATAGGCCGACTGCAACAAATTTGAGGCCGAGATCGCTTGCGCCGCGGATATGATCGCCAGACAAAATCCCAAGCCCTCCGGAATAATTCTTGAGTGTTTCGATGCCATACTCCATTGAAAAATACGCGACGGTCTTATCCTGAAATTCTGGATAATGTTCTTTGACATAAGTGGTGGTTGGGTGAATGTAATTTTTCCACTCAGTTTCCACTTTTTTGAAGCGGGCGAGATATTCCGGATCGGTTACTAATTCTGCAAAGCGCTTTTCGTATTCAAGTGGATTTTCCGCTCGGTAGGCAAGAAAACGGTAAGGATTACGGTTGCAAAGCGTCCAAAGTTGTGGATTAAAATCGGAAAAGAGAATCTTCGCATCTTGGCTCCATTCAAACCAAAAATTAGAAGCAATCTCTTTCAGCAGTTGATCCATGCGAACTTCCCCTCACCTTACTCCTCTCCCCTGAGGGGAGAGGGCTGGGTGAGGAGATTTCATTTTATCAATAATCGCTTGCGCCATCTCTCGCGTTCCAACAGCTGTGGGATCATCGCGGTGAGGTTTCATGTCATACGTCACATATTTTCCTTCACGCATTACCGCTGCAACCGAATTTTCAAGTAAATCAGCTGCTTTTTCCTCTCCCATATGACGAAGCATCAACATACCCGACAAAATAACAGCAGTTGGATTCACTTTATTTTGCCCTGTATATTTTGGAGCAGAACCATGTGTCGCTTCAAATAGTGCGCCATCATCTCCGATATTGGCGCCGGGAGCGACTCCGAGCCCTCCCACCAAACCAGCGCATACATCTGAAAGAATATCACCGTACAGGTTTGGAAGAACCAAAATGTCATACAGTTCCGGTTTCTGAATCAATTGCATGCACATGTTGTCGACAATTCGGTCCTCAAACTCAATATCAGGATATTTTTTGGCTACTTCGCGCGCCACTTCAAGAAAAAGGCCATCTGAAAATTTCATGATGTTGGCTTTGTGAACGGCCGTCACCTTTTTTCTTTTGTATTTACGAGCGTATTCAAAAGCAAACCTCACAATCCGTTCCGACCCAAATACAGAAATTGGTTTAATGCTGACGCCGGAGTCGAGCCTAATTTTTTGTTTGGATAATTCGGAACAAAGGCCAATCACTTTTTTTGCGTCAGGCGTTCCCTTTTGGAATTCAATCCCTGCGTAAAGGTCTTCCGTATTTTCACGCACAAGCACCAAGTCTATATTCTTATACTTCGAGCGAACACCATCATATGATTTACAAGGGCGAAGGCACGCATACAAATCAAATATTTTTCGGAGCGCCACATTAACAGATCTAAACCCCTTCCCTACAGGCGTGGTAATGGGAGCTTTTAAAGCCAATTTGTTTTTCTTAATGGATGCGAGGAGCGCATCAGGGAGCGGCGTCCCTGTCTTTTCCATAATGTCAACGCCGGCTTCTTGGATGTCCCAATTGATTTTAACGCCGGTTGCATCAATACAAGCCTTTGCCGCCTCTGCCAGTTCAGGGCC
>JACQQN010000059.1 GCA_016206995.1 Candidatus Omnitrophota bacterium
GTATCAATTGTTTTGTTAACGAAACGAATTCGCTCAAGATAATTCGATTCTAAATCCTCAGGATCATGCTGACCCGACCCGATGAGCCCCCTCAGCATTTCATCATAAGGAACCAAAGCATCTGCATCAACTTCCAACAAGTCACTTGTATCAGAAACCTGTGCCAACCGTTGCTTTTCTAACGAGGAAAGACTTAATCCAAGCTGTTTTAATAACTCAGTCTCAGGCAACTCAAAAACTTCTTTTAAAAGTGCAGAGACATTAACAAAATATCCCCGTCCACCCGCTTGTTCAATTTCGCCAAAATTCTTTTCTTCAATTAGTTTCTGCAAAAGAACTGCTGCTCTGAGTGGGAGCAAAGGATCCATTGCAGATTTCGTAGCAATTCGAAAAACAAATGATTGATCTGGTCCGTCAAGCAACATTTGAATATTTGTCGGTTTGCGAAGATCCCACCACTCATAGGCTACAACGCTCCGGTGGGTACCTTTCAAGTCTAGATTTGAAAACCTTGGATCATTGAGTGCCGTAAACAAAATTTTCGAAGGTTGTTGACGCGGGCCAGCGGCAATTCGCATTGAAATCGGCAATATTAATCCCCCATCTATAATTTGTAGAGATTGATCTTTTTTGTCTGCATCTTGACTGCGTAGCTCAGAGCGGGATGCGCTTTCATCTGCAGACTGGCTAGGATGATGAAGAGTGGTTCGAAAATCAATAATTCCAGAAGTAAGTTGTTCGGGCGTAACAACCAGTTGTTCTCCTGTTACACCATGGTTACTCGCAATTGCACGGGCAACGTCTTCTGGGGTTAACGTTGATATAAACGCTGGTTCTGTTTGATGGTCAATGCTGCTTGCAAAAGCCCGCAAATACTGATCGTACATTCGGTGAATAGCAGCGTCCACTTCTTCTTGATTGACCATCTTTCGCAATTCGGAGCGTTTTGGTTCACCCTGTGCTGTACTTCCCCGGTCCTCTTCAAGGTCATCCGAAAGAATGTCAATCTGATTTTTCGCCCAAAACCGAATTAAAGGAACGTAGGAACTATCCGGTTGCAACCGAAGCTCAACTTTGTAATACCCATAAAACTGTTCTGCCCGTCTTACCAAACGAGCAAGATCCGCTTTCCCCCAATCAATGCCATATAATTGGTAGCTTTGCTCATGAAGTTTTTCTAAGATATCTGCCAAAAGCGCCATTCGGCGCTCGACGGTTCCTTTCCGAAAGGAAAAGCGGATCAATTTTGCGATCGCGAGTTTGATTAATTGGTCATGCCTCAATGCACTCTGATTTTCACCTTTTTGGAGAAGCGGCCAATTTGAGCGCGGGAAAAAGATGCTTCTTTTTGTTAACATGAATTTTACTTTTTGATACCATTTCTCAACGCGACGGTTCCAAAGATACGTTTTATAGACAACGAAAACCCAGCCAACCGCGAGTGTCCAGCCCAACACGGAGGTGCCAACCACTTCCACAAACGCCGATCGCAGCTCGGCCCTTGCCGACGACAAGGTCGGAGGCGTTAAAGGGTCGAGCAGTCCCCAAGCTTCCATTCGTGAATTCCGGCTTGGGGGCAGCTCGGCCCTTGAAGCGATTAGCTTCAAGGACTGAGTGGACGTGACTTCATCTAAAGTTAAATCTGTTGAATGTGGGTCGGATGTCACGTCCATCCCGACTTTCCATTTGGAATTATTAATGGTAGTCGGGACAGTGCTTGAGTCGAATGGACTCAAGCGCAGCTCGGAGCGGCCAGGCCTCTCTTTCGGAGTCACTTTGACAAGCTTGTTTGAATCATGGAGCCACACATACACCGGCCCTCTATTTAGAAAATCTAAAATCATCGGGATTTGATACCAACGGCCTTCCTGAATTTGCTTTTGTGCCATGTCACCACGGACATAATTTTTTGGGTCTCCGCGTGAGCCGCCAGCCCATTTGGGTATGTAATCACGGTACAAACGCCGGTCTTGACGGTCCAGGTCATTTTCGAAAACAGCTGGATATAACTGATGGAGGCGCTTTGCAAATCGGTGACTTAAACCGAAAACGGTCAAGTCCATAATCAAAATATCTAGGGCTCGTCCCATAATCCATCGGCGGCCCCTACGGGCTTCTTCCGTAAAAGTAGTCATCACATGTCCAAAAGGACCGCGGGGCGCGTGAGGATCTTGAGGCGCAAGCACTTCGTTTCCTTCACTAATCCCGCGCAAAATTCTTTCAATTTCAGCATCATTATAAATAGGAGGACCCTCAACAAAAGTGCGGCGGCCTTGTTTGGTAGGTTTATATCGAACATTGCCTGGTTTTAGAGAAAGATCAGTACTTAAATAACTGACGTGCAATCCCATGGGTTCCCATTCCATCAAAGCTTCTAGAATTAATTCTCGATGCGCTTTCTCCGGATAGATGCCTTGAAAAGCACTTGTCTGATCAAACATGAACGAGCCAAAAGTTTTGAGCGTGATACTGTCTGCATTGGGTAAGCTTAACTGGTGAGCAACTTTAGGTAATCCATTTAATATCTCTGCTATTAACTGAGGGGCTACCTCCATTTTTTCCAACTGTTCTTTTAGAACTTGAACCACAACAATATTGGCTGGATCTAATTCTTTACTTTTTGTTATCTCATCATTGTAATCCCAACCCATATCGTGAAACCCTAGCGCAAGCCGCTCCCTCATCACACTGGTGCCAGTGGTTTTACCTGTTCCCGGACCACCATAAATTCCAAAAACAAACGTTCCAGCTTCGTCTTCATTCTTTTTCCTTCGCGCTTGTCGTTGAACCCACTCAGCAAATGGTAAATCCCAAGTTGCGGCAATTTCTTTATGGAGTGATTCGATTCTTTCTGTAATCATTTCAACCGCGGCTGGGACTTTATTCATTAGCTTGTTTGTGGGGTTATATTCCCACTTCTCTTGTTCTAATACTGCAATCCGTTTTCTGACATCTACAACAAAAGCCGGATTCTGTAAAACGGGCGGTTTGGCCAATTCATTTTTCAAAGCAGTATTAAGATCTTTTTTAAGCGCTTCCATTTGTTCGCCCAATTTTTTCTTCACGTTTCTCTCGATTATTTCAATCTCATCGGCCAATTGGGTTAGTCTCTTTGGTGTTGTCTTTGGGTCATCATATTCATCGATCAGCACATCACGTTTAATCATTGGACCGATTAGCAACTTTTCCTGATTTTTTTTCCATAGGCCTGCTTGCTTCGTTAAATTGTCAACCTCACGCTTATCTTCTTCCGTTAATCGCAAGCCATCAATATCACGAGCCCTTAATTTCAATCCTGTACCAGTCAAATCTGCTGTTTCCACAGCTCGAGTTAATTTTTCACCAATCGCAAGCGGAAAACTCCCACCCCATAACTTATTCATCTGATCCTGGATGGCACTAATCACATCCCGAATTGCATTCAAGCGCTCTACCAAGTCTCTATTCTTTTCTTCCAGCCTCCTGATTTCGTCCTCTGGTTTCGCATTAATAATAAAATCCTCAAGCTTCTCTTCCGCTTCTTGTTTGCTCTGGTTTAAGGTTGCTAACGTTCTTTGATGTTCCTTAAGCACAGCTGCCAATTGACCTAATTCCACAAGCTCTCTATTTGAAATAATAAAGTTTTCAACGGGTGTCACATTAGCTACCAAACGAAGCCAAGCATAAATGCTTTGGAGGTAGTAAACTGTTTTTTGTTCCTCTGGTTCCCCTGTTTTTTCGTTCACAACCATCTTATCCTTATAAAGATACTCGTTGTTCGCAGGCTTTATATTTTCCTCAACGATAGGACTGTATGTCGTGGACCCATGCATGCCGGCCGCTCTCTCCAACTTTTCAGCAACCGCAATCAGACGTTGGTCTAAGGGGAGGCGGGCAAAAAATTCTTCAAAAAGATAAGAGTAATACGCTGCTAAATCTTTCGGTGATTGAATCGCTCCCACAAAAAGACCTTCATTAGTTGTTGTCGACTCAGGACCGTTGCCGCTGTCTAATATATAGAGGCGATTCATGGCATCAAAAAGCTCTCTTCTAAAATTTCCTTGTGTATCCCTCGTCATCCGATAATTCCACAAAAGGTCATACAAATATCGAATATTTCTTTTTTCCACTGCATAATCTAAAATAAATAGATTTAAATCTGTAATCCATCTTGCTTGCGCTCTTTTCGTCGCAAAACGAAGCACGTTGAGAGCCGCCCATGAATCTTTATCGAAATTCTTTGGTTGAGGGAGGAAGTTTTGAAGATAAACGTAGGCCAAAACCTGAGCTAAAAATGCCGGCTTTTCCTCACTGACATTATTCTTCCAAACCTTGTTCCATGTTTTCTTTGTCAAATGAATAATGATAGGCCCTACCGGCTTTCCAGTTGCATCGGTTTCTTGAGCGACAAAGAAGAGAATGTTGGGCTTTCGCTCGCCTTGATATTCCGGCAAAGGATAGAAATATTTTCCCGCCGCGAGACTAGCTCGATGATTGTAGGAATACCCTTCATTTCCTGAAACATCATCAACTTGAAAAACAATTCTCTCATTTTCATCCGCAGGAGCACTTATCAGATCAATCAATTTATCATAAACATTTCCTATGTTTCGACGCTTAATCCAGTCAATGACAGTATCCGGAACTTGCACTGCAGGAATCGAAACTTTTGATTGCGGGTTCGGCTGCTTTGTCGTAAAAACAAATGGAAGCCATGCCCTTTGTTCAGCAGTCAATTCCGATGTTAAGTAAGCTCTTTTAACGGAAAGATCTCCACCCAAATGCTTCGACCATGCCTCAAGAGGCGCTTTTCTTCTGGGTTGATAACCCTCTTTTTGCCGTCGACTAACCACCTCCCATAACTGCTTGGCGAAAGCACCTAGAGTTGTGTCTTGATCGTCTCGATATTCTGTTTCAAGAAGCTCCAAATAGGCATCTGTTGCGTGATCTAAGTACCATTGGTCTACATCGCTAACGCCTTTCTTGATAGCTTCCTCGCTCGATAAAGAAAGACCGATCACACTTGCGTAACGATGCTTTGACATTTGCTCATGGGATCCCATAAAACCTTCCATTAATTGGGTCACTACGAGCTGTGTTAGAAATTCAGGTTTTTTTAATTTTGTTTTATGGTCTTCCGACCCCATTTCTTCCCAGAGTTTCTTCGAAATATGAATCAGCACCTTCCAATCGCCAGGAGCTGGTGTCCACTCACCCTGATTCTTCCCATCCCTATAAATAATTGCACCGCGCCCATCCTTCTTCTCTACTTGCTCGATCGTAAGATAACTCATGAAACCCATAGGGTTCCGGGATGACTTCACACGAGGGTACAAATAGGGATCCGAATTTTTTTCCGACAGATTTAATTGAAGCTGGTGAAATTCTGTTGCCTCTTCCTGAAGAAAGTTTGGATCGTCTAAATCATCAATTTGTAACTGAACTAATCCAAGATGAAGCATTAACGAAATTTGTTCATTGAACGTGTAGGGGCCACGCTCGGCTTCACCGGCGACGAACTTTCTTAGCGCTTCCTCTCTTGCAACATGACTTCTAGAATCTTCACCCAGAGGAAAAAATTCTTTCATTTTATCAAGGACATTAATGGGTAAGTCGATCAGAGGGGAGGCTTTCCCATCCAATCTCAACCTTAATCTCTGGCTTGTATCCGCATAAAATACTTCCTCTTCGTTTGTAGATTCTTCCGTTCCCGGCGCTTTCCGAGAAGCAATGTTTTGAGCCAGAATAACTTTCGTTTTTTGCTCTTTCTCTGCTAATTCTGCTGCCTTCAGGAATTTACGCCGTTCAGTCGTTGCTTTGCCTTCAATCGGTTTCTCAACCCGCAACTCTGAGCGTTCTTTCACCCGCTCGGCATTGGCTAAGTATGCAGTTCCGATGGCTTGGGCAAGTTTATCGAGCCGCTCGATGCTTGCGGTTTGAAGTCCAGCGTCTGCGGCTACTTCAGATGCGCGTTTGATTTGAAGATTTTTTAGTTCGAGGGCGCTTTCGGCTAAAACATCTTTTGCCCGCTTGATGAGAATTTCACCGGTCTTTCCACTGGCTGGCCTGCCGAAGAGAGTTACCATTTGGTAACGGTCACTTAAGGTACCATAATAAGTGGCAGCAAGAATTTGCGCGAGGTATTCACCTAATTGATTGAAGACCCGTTCAACTTTTTCTTTTTGTTCCGGGTCTTCAAAAAGTGCCTGAATTTTCTCTAACGTTTTGGCTTTTCCGTTTTCTTTAAGGTAAGCTTTGACAGATTTACCTTCGATCATCATCTCTGCTTTCTCAGCTTCAATAAACACAGTGTCTTGTGAGAGAAGTTGCTGTCCGCTTCCGTAAATATCATAGGCCCTATGTTTGTGCTCCCGGCTTTTGTCTCCTAGATAAGCCACGAGGTATCCTAATTCATACATCCGGGTAGGAAATTGTGCATTTAGATCCAGGTAGCCACCCCCCAAACTTGTACCTGTAGCAATGCTGAACAGGCCGGCTTGTTTCAAAACCACAGCAGCCCAAAGGGCACCGATATTGCCGTCATTGGTGACCGCGGTAGGCACAGGTTTTTCAAGTGCGAGTTCACTTTGGAGGGCACTCGCGATTCTTCGTGCCAGGGGGCGAATGAATTCATTGAAGACCGCTCGGTATTCAGGGGAATCCTCATCTTTTCCCTCTGGGTGGTACGTCATGCGAAGAGCTTTTGTTTTAGAAGTCAGCCCGCCCAAGATTTCGTTATGGTCCACCACATCCGGAAAACTAATGCCTACAGATGAAGGTGCTGGGAGTTTGAGTCCTTCAATTGCTTGGACCTTGTTGGTAAATTCCTGAAGCTCTTCAAGCCGGGCTTCCTTATTATCAGTCAGTCGTTGACCTCGGGCCCTAAGACGTTTGTTGTCTACTGATTTGTCTACAGCCAGCTTGGCCAAGGTAAAGCGAATCAGGGTTATCAAGGTTTTCTCAAATTCAATTCCCTCTTTCATGTTTTCAGGCTTTCGACCCTCGCTTTTTGCTTTCAAAATGTACAATTTAGCCAAAACAAAGCGAATCAGGGTTATCAACCAGTTCTCCTTCACTTCCCAGACGTGTTCCTTCAGAAGAACGGGCTCGGTTGTGCCTTGCTCCATCACAGCTAGTTTCACGTCGGTCCCACCAATATCAACTCCAATGGCAATGCCTTCGATTTCTTCAATTTGCTCGAGGTAGGTTTTCACATCTCTAGTGGGCACAGGCTGAATTGGTGGTTGCTTAAGATAACTTTCTAATTTGGGGGTCATAGATTCTGACGTAATTTCAATTGGAAATTCCAGATTTCGAGGAAGATCGTGCAAATACTTGAGCACATTCAGTTCAACAGTATAGCCTTTGGGACTTTCAAGGAGAGTTTTCTTGACCGCTTCAAGTGTTTCCCCGAGTCTTGGAGGACCACGAAGTTTTAAAGCACTTGGACCTGTCACGATCAAAACATTAAAAACACGGGCAACCAGATAATCTTTGACAATTTCCGGGTTCTCTGCCCTTGGAACTGGAATCAACATGGGAACCCATTGGTTGTCGACACGGCCTTCAACAAGAACTTGAGAAACCGCTTCTTGTTCGTCCCTCGCAAGCGCTTCGTATTCCCGAACTAAATCAGCAACTGCAAGAGGGCCTTTTGCATAATCGTGAGGAATGCTTTCACGCAATTCAGAGCGCTTTCCTGTTTCGGGCTTCGTTCTATCACCTGGTATCGTTGAAACCATGCCACCAACCGCCGGATGTGCACGCACTAGCTCTAGCGTTCTTGCTGTATACTCACGTATCATGCCAGGTGACATTGGTTCAGGGGCTTGTGACGAATGAATCTCGTGATCCCACCGACCTGGAAGCGGCTTTTTTCTTTCATCCTTTGTTCGGAGCTCAGAGCGAGTGAGCGCTTGACCGATCGTCACAAGAAAAAGACCAGGTTCGTATTGATCTCGAGTGGATATGCTTTCTTGATAACTCTCATTCCTTCGATCAATTTTTTCGGGAGCAACAGGCTCAGCTTTTAAAGCATCCGGGATTGATATGCTCAAGCGCTCCAATAGGAAACGTGCGAGAATAGCTCTTAAACGAAATCCAGCTTGCCATCGCGCAGCCCCATCAAAAGCAGGATCAGCATATTTTTTTGCAGGCGCAGAAATCCACGCCAATACGCTTCGCCATGGGGCAGGAAGCTTGCGGAGTGTTGCTTGAAACTTTTCGATTTCGAAATTTGCACCATCGCCTGCGCGATCAATTGAACCTCGCCGTAACTCCGCGCGGGCGGACTTAATTATCCCATCTAACCTTGTAATCAATTCTTCTACAGAAATTCCAGCCATATCATTAATATATGGTGAAGGATTTGCTCTTAACTCTCCGAACAATTCTTCCAATAGTGGAAGATTTGTTTCGGCTGTGTTATCAAGCCGCTTTTGGTGTCTATCAATTTGATCTTGCGTATGAGCAACTAAGAATTTCCCAACAACAAATGCAAGAGATAATACTAGGTTCGCTTTGGCCGTGTGCAATTGTGATTTGGTATCTTCGGGATTGTCTACTCGCAATTCACTGCGGCCTTCCAGTTTTCGTTTTGGATCGGCCTGAGCGCTCTTCGTCGAAGGACGGCGCGACGCAGGACGAACGACTTGGATACGAGGTCTGGGTGCACGGAGAGGATGATCTGATGGAACACGTTTCCAGAATGAAGATTGGGAATTGAAGATTCTTTCTATCTCTTTCAGCTCCTCAAGCGCTTTGCCCGCACGCCTTCGTTGGAAAAACCCACGAATCTCGGGCATGTTGCTTTCAAAATCGTCTTTAAACTTAAAAAACGAAGAACGCGATCCAAGGGCGCTGGAAACATAAACATCAAGAAATGCTTTCACTTTTTGTTTCAGGGTTAACTCATGGTAAGGCAACTCATTCAAACGGGATGCTATTAGCTGAGACGGGTCTTGGGCTTTCTCTATCATGGGAGGCCTTAGTAAAACGATCATAGCTACGATCATGCTTTTTCCATAAGAATAGTCCATATCAGAAAAAATACCGCTGGCTTTATCCAAATGAAATTCTAGGGACGCAATCGCATTTACCATTTCTTCTGTCAAAGAATCGTAACGAAGTTCGCTTCGCCTTTGTTGCTCCGCACCAGCAGAAATGGGCTTGTGAGGGATTTTAAGTACAATTTTATTTGTCGTGCCTCGCACGTTCAGAAAATTTGTTTCGTCCCCGATTCCCAATGAAACAGCATTTTGACTCTTTCTGAAAAGCACGGCATGATCTAATCTCTTACGAATTGCTACTCTAACTGCACGAACGATGGCTGCTTCTATCGCTGTGGTTGAAACCTCGCGACTATTCGCAATCTCTTGGATCCAACTTGGATCCCATTGCAAATTCTCCCAATCTAATCCAAGAGTGCGTAGCTCGCTGCGGTTTTGCCTGGCTGAAGAAGTTCTGAAATTAACAGATTGAGGTTTGGTTTGTGGTTTTTGATACATCGCACCGATAAATTGAAGATTTCTTAATTGAGATTTCGCAACAATGAACTTGGTAATCGCAAAC
>JACQQN010000065.1 GCA_016206995.1 Candidatus Omnitrophota bacterium
GGACCGCACCATTCTGCCCAAAAATCGACGAGAACTGGGATTTTGGATGCTAAAACCTCGGACTTGAAATTCGCATCTGTAAAAGTAGCTTCACTCATTTCCATCTCCTAATTGTTCCAAAAGGTAGCCCGCCACAAAGCGCAGTGGGTCCGTCCAAATGCGTTACGACGTGATTTGTGGACGGGTCCGCCGCGCGCATTTTGGCGGAGAAGGTTGCCTTACTTGAAGCAAGGGAGGTTGTAATATACAATGCTTTGGGTCATTTGTCTACTATGAGCGAAACTTATATCATCAGAGTCGAAGCTAGATTTGAATCCGCGCACAACTTAAGAGAATACCATGGCGCTCCGGAACCGCTTCATGGGCATTCCTGGAAAGTGGAGGCGAAATTTCTCTGCACAAAGCTCGACCATGAAGATATGGGCGTTGATTACGTTCATGTCGAAAAATCGATTCGTGATCTGGCAATGAAATTGGACCACCGCTACATTAATGAAATCCCGCCATTCGATAAATTAAATCCAACCTCTGAAAATATCGCGAAATGGTTTTTCGAAGAATTAAATAAACCAGAAATTAGGCAAGCGTCGAAGTTAGATGAGGTTATTCTCTGGGAAGGCCCTTTTGCGTATGTGTCGTATCGCGGAAATTAAGCCGACAGACCACAGTCGACAGATTCAAAATGTTTTTTATTAGTAGCTTTTCACTGTGGACTATTGACCGTGGACTAAATTAATACACTTCCACAAGCAATCGTTTTTCTTCTTTTAAAACTTGCGACAGCGGTTTTTCTAATTTCATTTCTTTTCCGATCATGTCGAGCACCGGAAAAATTCCTTCTTCCATTCCTTTTAAACCGCAGAGATAAAGCAACGCGTTCCTTTTGGTAAAAGCATCTTTGAGAATTTCTTTATCTTGATACATCCGAACTTGGACATACATTTTATTCGAACGTGTCGGAACAACGTCAGGAATTGGATTCATATCTTCGCGGCTCACCGCCGTCACGTAAAATAAGTTTTTGTGTTGATTGGCGAGCGCTTTAAATTCATCGTCATACAAGATTGCATCTTTGTAAGGAATTCCGAAATAAAGCCAAACGCGCCCTGAAAAACTCGCATCAAACATTTCCTTTAACATCCCGCGATACGGTGCAATTCCTGTTCCGGTAGCCGCAAAAATAATGTCACGCGCTTTAAAATCATCCGGCAGCACAAAATGTTTTCCGGCCGGGCCCATCATCTTCACTTGGTCGCCAGGTTTCAAATCACAGAGGTAATTGCTTGCAGCGCCCGGGACGTGTTTCTCTCCTGTCTTTGGATTATCAAAAAAGTGCCGGACAACACAAAGTGAAACAGAATCACCCTTTCCGTCATCTCCACTTCGTGTTGATGCAATTGAGTAAAGTCGGAGAATGTAGGGTTTGTTGGTGCGCGGATCAATTCCTGGTGGAATAATTCCTGCGCTTTGTCCGGGGATATATGGGTAAGCATCCTTATAACGAATAACGATGTGACGAACGTCTTGATCAAGACCATGCCTTTCGGAAGTCAGTCGTTTATTTTCAACAACCGTCCCAGTGATCGGATTGGCCTGTTTGTATAAATTAACAACGATTTCGCTCATGGCTGATATTGGATATTGTGCATATCGGCCACTTTGAGTCAATCACTTAAAAACTTCTAAAAGACAAAACCCGCGACGTATTTTAACGTCGGGGGTTTAGCCAAATAATTTTATCTTTTATCTTTCCGTCAACCGAACGTGATCGATGTAAATCCTCCCTTGTTGCGGGGTAACATCTTCGTAATTGGAAGAAAGTCCCTCTTCAAAAACTACTACAAATTGATACAGTTGAGTAAAAGAAGGGAGCGGGCGAAAATAATCAAGCGGGATCACCACTTCGCGCCACTGGTTTGAGATTCCATTAATCACGTAATGCCGAAACCCGCTGGAATAGGGTTCTTGCTTCAACTCAATCCCTACCCCATCCACAACAGGGCCATCACTTTTAACGTAGAATTTGATATATCGATAGTCACGAGAATCCACTTCCGTCTGCATCCAAAAGCCACAGGAAGCGTCACCCGTTGAATCCACATCATAATCGATCCGTAAAGAATGACCTCTGGAATCTCCAAGTGCATCCGGACCGTCTTTCGATTCTGTGCAGCTTTGCGCAAGATCCTCTGGAAAACGATTCCAAGAACCAAAAAGCCCACGGAGGTTATTTAAATTCGAAGCGGATCCACCGTAGTTGTTAGGCCACTCAATTTGAAAATCAGCAATGAGAAGATCTGTGACACGATGTGAGAGAGTGATGTGATCCATCGATATCTTCCCACTTGGCGGATATGTGTAATCATGCGAAAAAGCAGTTACAAATTCCGTAAGTGCACGCGTATCAAGCCCGCCCGTAAACGCAAGTAGCGGAATATCGTAACGCTGCCATTGGTGGGTAATCCCTTGAACGAGATAAGGGTGTGTCGAGTAACCATTTTTAAGCTCAACAATAAATTTGTCTGTGAAACTTGCCGTCAAATCTCCTTTCACATAAAAACTCATTGTTTTATAAGAAGAGGCGTCAAATGGCGTTGGCATTCCTTGATTATCGTATGGACCAAGATGCATCCACATACCACAATAAGGTTGATCCTGAAGTGAAAGATTATATTCAAGCGCTTGCGAAAACATATTGGGGGCACCGGACACGTCACTATCCAAAACTAAGGCGCAACCCTCAAATCCACCTGCATTCCACAATCCCCAATTCCCTCCCAATTGATTGGGTGGGGTCCAATTAAAATGTGCAACCACAAGATCGTCAACACACATGCCAGTGTGAGACGCGCACGATTGACCTACGGGGCAGTTGATTGTTTCACGCTGGCAACCTTGCACATGGTCACAAGTATCCGTCGTACACAAATTCTGATCACTGCACGCTGATTCTTGCGTTGCCACAGTACATTCAAGCTGACACTGATTTACCCACTGTTGAATATCAAGACCGTTGATTGCGCCACTGTGATCAAAATCGCCTGCGCAAAGCTCTTGCGCCGTGGGCACACTACCAAGAAGAATTTCCATCAACCGACTTTGATCGTAAGGAGCGATGTGATTATTTCCATCAAGATCGCACAAGGTACAACTTCCACCTCCGCGCGACCCACTTCTCGAAAATGGAGAAGGCTTAATTGGTTTTCTCTCTCCTCCAATGCGACTTGGATCGGAGGGTTTGATTGGGCGAGCACTTGCAAGGTTTGGAAAAGCGAGGAGACTTGCTACAACAAAAATCAATAAAGTAATGCTAAGCGGCATGAAATTAACACAGATACCAAGTTGTTCGAGAAAGTCTTGAATCACTCTTTTATTTTTTGTGTTCATTGGACGCCTCCCTTGATACTCTTTTTTGTTTCAAGCGGTATTACTGGATATCAAACATAAAACTTAATACTAACGGTTATATTAGATATATAAGGGGGTTACGTCAACAATTATTTCATACTTTTATATAGTATTTAATAACATAACA
>JACQQN010000066.1 GCA_016206995.1 Candidatus Omnitrophota bacterium
AGATTCCTGGATCAGTAATATGCTTGTGATCAAAGAACCCAACCCGGACGCAAAACCGATTCGAACACCAACAAGGGTCACAATTTGGGGTGACGTAACCTGGAACGAGCCGGTTGCTCTTCCAAATTATCCTTATGGTGTTATTACGAATCTTCAGGTGATTGTGATCAACCAAAACAATCGCCCGCTTCCTTCCGAGGAAGCTCAGTGGAAACGAAATGGGGAGGTGTTGAGTTTTGACAAGTCTGATCGAGTCGAAATCACTTATCAAATTCAGCATTATCGGCCCGAAGATATTACGATTAATTTTCCCGAAGAGCTGTTGCAAGAAGATGAGAGAAAAGATTTAGATCGTTATTTCGGCGCGGAACTCGAAACCTTTTTAGGAGAAGCGAAGGGTGACCCTCTTCAAGCGATTCGAAAGTTTATGAAAGCAAGAACTCATTACGCTGCTGATGAAACAAAATCATTTGCTCTCGCGCCAAAGGGAACATGGGCGTTTTCTTTAATGCTCGCAACACGGGGATATGAAGGTGCGAAAGCGAGCGTTATTTGCAACACCGCCGCTATGATCAACCATCTTTTGGCTTCTTATTTTCACATTCCTTCCATTTATGTTGGCCAAATTATTCCGGATCGCATGGGATTTTTTGGAAGAAAAACAGTTTTGACCGAAGCGACGGATGGCCATGCAGCCATTTTTGTAAAACCACAAGGCAGCAATCATTGGAAATATGAAGAAGCCGTTGCAAACGTTGGCCCACGGCCGGTCATGCTCGATCTTCCGAACGCAAGGACGATTGGTGTTTATGTGAGCCGCGATGCTGTTCGAGATTTTTTTCTCGATGTTCGGAATGCGATTGTGGGTTTCTTCACTTGGTTTCATCCGAGCAATCTTGCCTACGCTATGAAATTTGTCTACCGACAAATTCTCTGGCGAACGCTTGCGGTTTTGTCTTGGCTCCCAGATTATTGGCGCTTTCGTCAAAATAGCCGTGATGCTAAACACATTTTTGAGTTTCTCGGGATTGAGAAAGCTGAAAGTAAAGATCATGTTCGCACAATATTGAGGCGTCTTCATGAGTTTAACAGGAATCGTTTTTGGGCGAAGTACGAATATGCGGTAGAAAGGCCGCGACTTGATTTTGCCTACCTCCGGCAAGAAAATTTTTGGCGGGATTTAGAGAAATGGAAAAATCTGGATCCCACTGGAAAAGTGATTCACGATCCGGACTTCTTAAGCTCTATTTTTATTTATGGGGACCTCAAGCGAGGCGTGGAATGGGACATTCCTTTACAGGGAAGATCAGAATTGCGCTTGGCCGAACAGCCAAGCACTGGCCAGCGTTGGGATGCAACCCATCCCCAGTCTGGCCTGCACTCATCTCGATCGGCCTCGCGGGGCGAATTGCGAGCGTTGAAACCTTTGCGGAAAATTTGGTCTCCGGTTTATGCCTACATCAGCTCAGGTGAAAAAGGATCCATTATTTTTAACCCTGCCACGATTGAGAAGGGAGAGGCGCTTCTTGAGCTTGGATTGACGTCCGGAGCATGGGATGAGGTGTTGAAGGTGATGGAATTTAGCGATGCGATTCTGGGTGCTTACATTGAAGATTCAGAAAACATTCTCCGGAGACTTTATGAGCTTGCGCTTCAAGATTTAAAGATAGCAACTCATGTGATTGATTATTTGGTTGACCCCATTAGCACAAAATCGTTAAAAGCCGAAGAACGCCGTCAGGTTGTCCGATTGCATTTCCTAAAGCCATTTTATCACAAATATCCTGAAGCGAATGAGTACTTCACAGGCCGCGAGAGAATTTGGGTGGAGTGGCTGCTCTTTGGAGCCGGCATGGCGTTTGAAACAGCGGATGGAATCGAGGGTGTTCGCGAAACGGGCGACCTCATAGCACCTGAAGTTGTGGAACGTTTCGGAAAAGAAATGAGCTTGGGCTGGCTGATTGATGCCGCAAAGTTTAGGAACATGACAGGAGTTAATGGCGACGTAACGCTTTCAAAAATTAGCGCTACCATGGTTTACGCAGGCAGAAATCGAACTGCACCGCTTTCTGAACGGGAAATGCTCGCAACGATTGCTGCGCAAGACCGAACGCGCATGGTAATGATTCGTGAATTAATCCAAAATGCAAGGGACGCGATTCGTGAAAACCGAGACCAACTGAAGGCTCGCGGGAAAAAGGCTGAAATTCAAGTCCGGAGTTTCTTAAACAAAATGGGAGAACAAATTCGCTGGGTTGTGAGCGTTCACGATCCCGTTGGGATGTCGCTTGAAACACTCTTCTTGAAATATTTTCCGCCGAAGGCAACCACAAAATCAGTCGACGAAGTCCTGAAAGAAATTTTGAGGAGAAAACGTCCAGTCGAGCAGAAAGTAGAAGCTATTTTGGATCTTTTCGAAGAAGAACACCGAAAAGACCGCGACATTCAAAATTGGCTTTTTGAACATTTGCAGTCTCAAGAAAATTTTGAAGTTCTCGCGCAAAAAATGCTTCAAGAATTCAGTTCACGGTTTAAGAAAGCGCTCGGGACTGGGTTTTTTGGCGTTGGTAATTACACCATTTTTGCTGATGCAGATGAAGTCATCATCCGAACTGGCCGAGATGGTAAGGTTTACGAGGTACGCGTTCGTGTGGATCGGCATGACACTGAAGATCCTCAAAAAGTGACAGGTCTCGTCCTTCTCAGTAAAAAAGAATATGTGGATTCCAATGGCCAATATGAAGGGACTTTGATCCAGCGGATTAAGAATGTAGAAAATCTTGAGGGGACTTATTTAGAAGACCGCCAAATGAAATATCTTTTTTCAGAATACGTGGGTGCTGTTGATGACGTGCCAATTATTTTTGTGAATGAAAATGAAGAGCCGCTCGACATTCCGATTCGTGACCGCCTTGAAGTTTTAGCCTCTTACGGAAAAGGAAATCGCGTTCAAGTGGTTCAAAGCCAAATGGGGATTACGCGTTTGACGGTGGACAAACTTTTTATTCAAGCAAACCGCGATCCCGTTTTGTATCAATACGTTCCTCAATGGCTGCTTCGGTGGATGAATCAGCTCGCTGTCGGGTTGAATTTTGCAATGGGGACGCGTGTTTCTGAAAGCCGGACCGCGCTTTCATATCCAGAACTTGAGCGAAACGACGTTGCTGTCTCTGTTTTGAAAGCTTACATTCACATGTTCCGGATCGGAAAAGTAAGATTCCCAACTTTCTCTGATCGCCATCAATTTCTGAGAGATTTAGATTGGGATGACCCTCCAATTCGTGATCCTGCGATTGTGCAAGATGCTCAAACAATTAACGAAGGAAAGCTGCTTGAGGATGAAACATGGGAGAAATATGCTAAAGATGTGAGGCGCCTTTCGGCACTCTTGCTTTTGATTGATGCGCCCGGTGTGGGTGGAACTGAGAAAAGTCTTCAACAGGAAAAGGAAGAGATTTTCTTTCATTTCGTTCCCCACTGGCTTGGGACAGTCTTTGAGATGAATCCGAATTTCAAGGAAGCATTGCGCGAAGAAGATTTCTCAGGAGGGACCTATTTTCTTGAAACGCCCGATCAACTTTCGCGTTACATAGCGATTCAATTTTTTAAAGCAGCGCTTGTCTTGTACGCGAGCGGGAAGCTCTCGATTCCGGGTTTGCCGGCAATCGGAACTTATTTAAATCTCGAAACTAAACCACTCGCTGTCTCGGAGGAAGTTCGCCAAGATGTGGCGCGGATTCGTGATCGTCAGACAGAAGAAATTGATTTCGCGAAGTATCAAAAAAATAAGTCATTGCTGGCAAGTCTTCTCGTCTCACTTCCTTTGAAAGATCAGAAATCCTTAAATCAAATGAAAGAAAAGATGTGGGAAAAAGAACGGGCGAGGCGGGAAGCAGAACTTGCAGGGAAACCGACAGGAGCGCAAGTTCAAACACCTCAAAAAATTGAACTGACTGTAAAAGTTGATACTTCTGAGTATGCCATCTTACAAATCTTTGAACAATTTTTGAATTCTGTCTTTACGATTTTAGATCAAAATGTAAATCCAAAACATCTGGCAGTTAAGCTTGGTGAGAAAGTCAGTTGGAATTTCTCAGAGGGGGATGGAATTGAAATCTTAAAAACATTCAGCCGGTTTTTAAATGAAGAACCAGATGGGGATCAAATTTTTGAACAAGTCCTTAAATCTATGGTTCGCGGCGATGTTTCAAACTCAGCTATTTCTTATTATGTATCACTTCTTTCAGGACGTATTTCGGCACAGGCCATTCGGAATCAAATTAGTTTTGAAAACGATCCCGCAATTTCATTAGGCGCGCTTGAAACCCGCGTTCGCGAAACCCGGGAAAAGATTTATTATGAGTATCACCACGCCCGAAGTGAGCTGCGGACCGTGTCTCAAAAACAATTAGCATCTTTTGGGGCGTCTTTTTTGAGGATTTTGGAGGGAGTTATTTTAACACCTGCTCTATCTCCGTTCGTTCTTGGCTCTGCCGCCAGCTTACTGATACGGGCTTTGCCGGGGCAGACGGTTTTCGGAGATTGGGTAAAGAGGTTCGTTCAAAGAGTTCTACCACAACATGCGCCTATCTTGATATTGGAAAAGCAGATTCCCCAAGAAATGTCGCGTCCGCCGACACTCCCCACTCCTTTCGCGATTCGTTTTTCAGTTACCCTCTTTGCAGCCTATCAAATTGCTCAAATTGTTTTGAGCATGACTCAAAATTTCAGCGTATCCATTATTGCAGGTGTTGTGACCCTCATCAATGCTTGGTGGGTTCTTCTGGAGCCCCAGTCTCCTTTTCAAGATGTCAGCAAGACTGTGCTATCTCAAGCTCCAGAACGAATGATCGACCAAACATTAGGAATGGGAGAAGAACCTTCCCGCTCCGAGCTCAGAACCTTGAATAATTCAAACTACATCAATACAAACGGAGTGAGTGTCCTTGAGCGAAGC
>JACQQN010000060.1 GCA_016206995.1 Candidatus Omnitrophota bacterium
GAAGCAGTCCCAGAAAAAATGGAAATTAAAAAAAAAGTTTTTCAGGAAGCTGAGGCAGTGCTTTCCGAGAGCACTATTTTAGCTTCGAACACCTCTGCGCTTTCAATTTCGGAGCTCGGCGCAGCGACTAAACGACCTTCTCGAACGATCGGGATCCACTTCTTTTATCCCGCGCATGTGATGAAACTCATCGAAATTATACCCGGTCTTGCCACAGATTCAGATGTGGTGAATGACGTTATGAGTTTTAGCGAATCGCTTCGGAAAATTCCAGTTCGCGTGAATGAATGCGCTGGGTTTTTGGTGAATCGATTACTCATGCCATATCTCAATGAAGCAGCTTATTGTCTTCAAGAAGGTGCTGCAACCATTGAGGAAATTGATCAAATGGCCGTTCAATTTGGTCTTCCGATGGGGCCGTTTACATTAGTGGATAATCTTGGGCTTGACGTTTGTTTTGATGTGGTACAAGTACTCTTAAATTCTTATGGGAATCGAATGAAACCCGCTGAAATTTGGTTGTCATTTTATGAAGCGAAGAGATTTGGCCGAAAAACAGGCGGTGGATTTTACAATTATGAAAATACGGATCCAAACGTGGTTAAAAAATTAATCGTCGACGCTCAAGCAAAGTCCCTTAAGAAGAAAACAAAATGTTCAATTGAACGATTGATTTATCCGATGATTAACGAAGCTGCGCTTTGTATTGAAGAAAACGTTGCGCAGGCTTCTGATATTGATCTTGCGATGGTTGCGGGAGTTGGATTTCCGCAAGATAAAGAAGGTTTGCTGCATTATGCAGATTCAGTGGGGCTTGATCTGATTTTCCAAACCTTGGGATCTCTTTACAAGGAGCATGGAGACCGTTTTTGGCCAGCGCCACGACTGAAAAGAATGGTTGGCGCAAAGTTTTTCGGGAAAAAAACTGGTCGGGGTTTTTTTGAATATTCAACGTAATATATGAGCTATTAATTGAAAGAGAGTAATCCAATGCCAGAACAAGGGCAAGTTGTTAAATTAAAGATTGATGAACGAATTGCAATTATCACCATTGATCGTCCACCTGTGAATGCCTTGAGCAGTCAAGTCATGAAAGAACTTGAGACAACTTTTGAATCTTGTCAAAACGATCCGCAGGTTAAAGTGATTGTGGTAACCGGAGCTGGATCATTTGCATTTGTTGCAGGAGCAGACGTTAAAGAAATTGACGCAATTTCTTCTGAGGAAGAAGGCGCGAAACTTGCGCTTTCAGGGCAAAAAATTATTAACAAAATCGAAAATTCTAAAAAGCCAGTAATCGCTGCAATTAATGCAGTTTGCTTGGGCGGTGGGAACGAACTTGCAATGGCATGTCACATGCGAATTTCTTCAGATCGAGCGAAATTTGGACAACCCGAAATTAACTTAGGGTTAATTCCGGGTTTTGGTGGAACCCAGCGGTTAGCGCGACTTTGTGGAATTTCAAAAGCCCGAGAGTTATGCCTCACGGGCGACATGATCACAGCGCAGGAAGCGTTTCGAATTGGTTTGGTGAATCGCGTGGTTCCTGATAACGAAGTTTTAAAACAAACAGTTGCGCTGGCTAAGAAAATTGCGAGTAAAAGTGCACAAGCCGTTCAATTAATTCAAGAAGCAATTTCAGAGGGTATGAAGAAATCGCTTGAAGAGGGGCTTGCGCAAGAAGGGAAATTGTTTGGAAAGGTTTGTAAAACGTCTGACAAAAAAGAAGGGGTGCGCGCTTTTCTGGAAAAGCGGCAGCCAAAATTTACCGATCAGTAATTGATTTATAAAAAGTAGAAGCTGAGGGAAATAGATATGAGGAAGAGACACGAATTAGCTGTATTGTTGATTGCAGTGTTCTTATCTTATGGATTTATTATGGAATTTCAATGGCCGTGGCTTGCTAAAAAAGAATCGCAAAAAAAAGAAGAAAAAAAACCAGTTGAGCAACTTGTAAAACCAAAAAGCGAAAGGGAAGAATCAGGATCAAGGATTCCCACGACAGATTTTTTTAGTAAAAAGTCGAGTGAAAAAAGTGATTCTAAGAAATTAGCAAGCCCCGAACGGAAATCGCAATCGAAAGCAACGGATATGCCTCAAGCTAATGGAGTGGCGCCTCTTGCAGGTCAGGCGGAGATGGCGAAATTACAAGCAGATATTCAACAAATTGCAGAGCAAACAAAGTCGATTGAAGCCCAAAGTCAAATGGATCGTTTGAGGATCCAAAAGATTGCCGAACAAGCGAAGATTCAACAACAGCTTATGCAATCGCTACAAGTTCCCAAAATAACCCCAACCAATAAAGTGGCTAACCCGGAAGAAGTTTTGCGGGCAACTAAGGTTCGTTTGATCGCAGAAGAAGTGAAGCAGACTCAAGAAGCGCTTCGATCCATCCAAACAGCTAATCAAGCGGTTTCTACGACCCGTGCCCCTCAAATTCAAAAATTGCCAAAGAGAGTTCAAACCTAATAAGTAAAAACTCCGTGCGTGCGTCTAACCCCTCCTATCAAAACCTAGCCAGCATGTTCCTTGCGCAAGCGGCGCATTATGGAGAGCGTTCTGCACTTTTAGCAAAAAAGAATGGTAAATATCATGCAATTTCTTGGGCTAAATTTAAGGAACAAGTCGAAAGAATGAGCGCGGGGCTTCATGAGCTTGGAGTGAAAAAGGGTGATCGTGTCGCGCTTCTTTCCGAGAATCGTCCAGAGTGGGCATATGCCGATTTTGGTATTTTAGGAATCGGAGCAATTAATGTTCCAATTTATGCAACATCATCTGCGCATGACATTTCATATGTGATCGGCCATGCAAAGCCAAGGATTCTTTTTGCTTCTTCTGAAGAACAGTTAGGAAAAATTATTTCCATCCTTGATGAACATGAGTTCCTTGAGCGCATTATTGTATTTGACCAAGTTAATTTAACCCACCCTAAATTGTAATTATGGAACAAGTTTTTATCATAAGTAAAAACAAACCCTGAAATTAGCTCAAAATAATTACAGACTACCGTAGA
>JACQQN010000061.1 GCA_016206995.1 Candidatus Omnitrophota bacterium
AAGCGGAATGCGAATAAAACTTTTTTTGGCATGGACAAGCCCTTTTCGGATGGCGTCAGCTACTTCATTTGCTTTACCAAGCGCATAACCAATTTCACCTTTGCCATTGCCAACCACGACCAAAGCGCTGAAATGAAAACGTTTACCGCCTTTCACCACTTTAGCGACTCTGTTGATTTGAATCACTTTCTCAACAAACCCACTCTCTGCCTGAGCGTCTCTTTGAGCATCTCTTGAATTTCCTCGCCGCGCTTTGCCAGATGTTTGCCAAGCCGCACTAGCAGTAGCCGCAGGCGCTGCAACAGCGCCCTGTTGTTGATTTTGTTTTTTTTCCTGATTTTCTTCGAAAGTTGCCATATTAGAATTGAATCCCGTGTTCACGTAGTGAATCTGCCAATGCTTTTATGCGGCCGTGATAAAGAAAACCACCGCGGTCAAAGACTATCTTTTCAATTTTCTTTTTCTTCATTGATTCCGCCAAAAAGCGGCCAAACTCTTTCGCAGCAGCTATATTACCGCCGCACTTAATACGACTACGAAAATTTGACTCGAGCGTCGACAATGAAAAAAGTGTTTTTTGAGCATAATCGTCAACCACTTGCACCTGTAAATTTTGATTAGAGCGATGAACACACAAACGCGGCCTCTCAGACGTGCCTGTCACGTGTTTCCGAATGCGGCGATGACGATTACGAATTTTTTCTTCTAAGTTAGCGATCACTGAACTGCCTTTCCTTTCTTTCTGCGAACTTGTTCATCAACAAAACGGACTCCCTTACCTTTGTAAGGCTCCGGTTCAAAAAACCGCCGGATTTCTGCTGCTGTTTGCCCCACCAACATGCGATCAATTCCTTTGACCGTAATTTGCGTAGGCTTCGGCGTTTCAATCTTGATTCCTTCCGGAATCTGGTAATCAATTGGATGTGAAAATCCAAGCGAAAGTTGAAGCACTTTTCCATTAATTTGCGCTTTAAAACCAACCCCTTCTACCAGTAAATTTTTCGCGAACTCATTCGTCACTCCTTGAACTAAATTCTGAATGAGGCTTCGGGTAAAACCATGAAGTGCTTTATCTTGTTTGGCATCGCTTTTCCTTGAGACGGTGACAAGGTTGTTCTCCACTTTCGCTTGAACAAGCGGGTGGAGCTGTGTTGACAGTTTTCCCTTCGGTCCTTCAACCGAAATCTGGCTCCCTGAAACTTGTACCTTCACACCGGAAGGAATTGCGACTGGTTTTTTCCCGATTCGAGACATATCAATCACCACACATGACAAATAATTTCTCCGCCGACATTTTGAGTCCGGGCCTCGCGATCCGTGACAACACCTTGTGGCGTTGAAAGAATTGCGATGCCGAGACCACCCATGACGTTCGGAATTTTTTTTGAACCTACATAATACCGGACCCCCGGCTTTGAAACTCGTTTGAGCGACTGAATGGCGGGTTGTTTGCCGTTCAAGTACCGGAGATGGATTCGGACAAATTTTTTGCCGTCTTCTTCAATTAATTTAACATTGTCGACAAACCCTTCTTTTTTAAGGATTTCCGCAATCTTAAACGTCACCTTAGAAACCGGTGCCGTAATACGCTCTTTTTTGGCACGCACACCGTTACGAATGATGGTTAAAAAATCTGCAATTGGATCTGTTTGACATCCCATAATTTTTCCTCGTTACCAACTTGATTTCACAACGCCTGGAATCATACCGCGCGACGAAAGCTCCCGAAAACAAATGCGGCAAAGCTGAAATTTACGAAGCAAACCGCGCGGGCGCCCGCAAGTTTTACAGCGGTAATATCCTTGGACCTTGAATTTTGGTTTTCTTGTCGCCTTTATAACCAAACATGTTTTTGCCATTTGGCTTTTTTCCTTTAACTAGTTTATTTTTTTGAATGGAAGCCCAAGCAACTCGAGTAGTTGTTTTGCTTCGTCTTTATTTTCCGTCGTGGTCACAAAAGTAATGTCCATTCCTTGAACTTTTTTTATTCTGTCAAACTCAATTTCAGGAAAAATAATTTGCTCTTGAATCCCCAATGTATAATTACCGTGCTGGTCAAAACTTGATAAAGAAAATCCCCGAAAATCGCGAATCCTTGGCATTGCAACGTTAAACAAACGATCTAAGAATTCATACATCCGATTTTTTCGAAGAGTTACCTTCAAGCCAATCGGAACGCCTTCTCTCAATTTGAAAGCCGAAATAGATTTCTTAGCGCGTGTCACCACAGGCTTTTGGCCTGTGATTCTGCCTAGTTCGTTGGCAAGCTGATCTAGAATTTTGATATCAGCAGCCCCTTCCTTGACACCCATATTGATCACGACTTTTTCGAGATGAGGTGATTGAAGCGTATTTTTATAACCGCGCGCTTTAATTAAAACAGGCACAACTTCTTCCCGATACCTTTTGAGCAATCTCGGAATATGAACGCCGTTTGATGTTTTCATATAATTTCCTGGCACTGCTTACAAATTCGCTGCTTGGTTCCATCCGCCAAAATCTGGTGGCCGATTCTCGTTGGTTTCGAACATTTAGGACAAACCAGCTGAACATTCGATGTTTGAATTTTAGCTTCAAACTTTGCAAGACCACCCTTCGGGTTTTCTTGATTGGGACGCAAATACATCGTCGAATAATTAATGCCTTCAACAATCACGCGATTCTCAGTTGGAAAAGTTTTGAGCACCTTCCCTTTTTTCCCTCGGTCTTTCCCAACACGAATTGTGACGGTATCATTTTTTTTGAGTCTCATCGTTACACCACTTCCGGAGCTAGAGAAACAATTTTTGTAAATTCTTTGTCGCGAAGCTCTCTTGCAACCGGTCCAAAAATACGTGTCCCTTTGGGGTTCTTTTGATTATCAATAATAACAATCGCATTTGAATTAAAACGGATGCGTGACCCATCCATGCGATGAATGGGTTGGCGCGTCCGCACCACCACTGCTTTCACAACCTCGCCTGCTTTCACCATTCCATCCGGAAGCGCTTCTTTAATCGAAGCCGTAATTATATCGCCCACGGTTGCTGTACGTTTTCCACGCCGGCCAAGCACACCAATCATAGCGGCGCGCTTTGCACCAGTATTATCCGCTATTTCTAATATAGAACGCATTTGAATCATGACAAATCCCCGTACCAATTATTCGACCTTAAGCACTTCCGCAACACGCCAGCACTTCATTTTTGAAATCGGCCTCGACTCAACAATTTTCACTTTATCACCCACTTTTGCGGTGCTTTTTTCATCGTGAACCATCCAGCGTTTCCGTTTGCGGATGACTTTGTTGTAACGTGGATGCTGCGTTAAGCGCTCGACTTCAACCACAATCGTTTTTGGTGTTTTTGCCCGAACCACAACGCCAATCCGCTCTTTCGTATGGCCGTGCCCTGAACTAAGCTTTGCGGTTTCCATCTTTTTTCCCTTCGAGTTCTTTTGAAACGGTAAGGACTCGTGCAAGTAAGTGTTTGGTTTTCTGAATTTTTGTCACATCGGTTAACTTCTGAAGTTTTGCTTGGAGTCTCAATTGAAAAAGTTCCTTCTTGAGCCCTTCATACTTTTCAGAAAGCTCATCAATCGTCAACCCTCGTAATTCTTTTGCTTTCGTCTGCGCCATTGGTTAAATCCTTTTCACAAACTGTAACGTTTCACAAACTTGGTACGAAATGGGAGTTTGTGCGCGCAAACTCGCATTGCTGATCGAGCAAGCTGTTCTGCAATACCACCCATTTCAAAAAGAATGCGCCCCGGTTTCACAACGGCAACATAATACTCCGGCGCACCTTTTCCTTTTCCCATACGTGTTTCTGCAGGTTTCTTGGTGTAAGATTTATCTGGAAATACTCTGAGCCAAATTTTTCCGCCACGCTTGACATGACGGGCAAGCGTCACGCGCGCTGCTTCAATTTGAATCGCGGTAAACCAACCCCGATCAAGAGCTTTTAGGCCAAAGTCTCCAAAGGCGAGTTGGCTTCCACCGGTAGCAACTCCACGCATTTTCCCACGGTGGTTTTTCCGATATTTAACCCTGCTCGGCATCAGCGACATCGATTAACCCTTTTCCGTACTTTCTTCTTGGATTGGTTTGCCAATTTCAGAAGCAACTGGCGATTCCACAACTTTAGTTTCAACTTTTTCTTTTTCCAATTTCGCAGACTCAAGCAACCGCCGGCGCTCTTCGCGTTCTCTTTGACGCTCTGCTTCTTCCTTTTTCACTAAGATATCACCATGATAAATCCAAATTTTGACACCAATTGTCCCATAAGTTGTAAATGCTTGAGCAAAACCATAATCAATATTTGCCCGAAACGTCCCAAGCGGAACCTTTCCTTCTAAGTAACCCTCGCTTCGCGCAATTTCGTTTCCTCCAAGGCGGCCTTTGCAAATGACTTTAATACCGCCTGCCCCCTTTGAACGCGCGCTTGAAATAGCTTTCTTCATTGCTTTTCGGAATGAGACCCTTTTTTCTAATTGAAGCGCTATATTTTCTGCCACAAGCTGCGCATCCGTTTGTGGCACTTTCACTTCCTTGATATCTAAAACAATCTCAGAAGATGTGTAATGTGAAATTGAATCTTTAATGCGATCAATTTCCTGCCCGCGACGCCCGATAATAATTCCGGGTCTTGCGGTGTAAATCTGGATCCGTACTTTCCCACTTTTCCGTTCAATTTCAATGCTTGACACTCCCGCAGCGTAAAGTTCCTTTTTCAACCGGTTCCGAATTGCCAAATCTTCATGAAGCGCTTCTCGATACCCCTTCTGCAAAAACCAGCGGCTCTTCCAATCTTTGATGTAACCTAACCTGAGACTGTATGGATGTGCCTTTTGACCCATGTGTTTTAGACTCCTGCTAACGCTTTCTTGCCAGCGGCTTTCTCCGCATTATTTTTTTTAATTTTAGACGACTTTTCTTTAGGGTCTTTCGGATTCACGCCACCCCGAAGTTCACCTTCTTCTACCACAACTGTAATGTGTGATGTTCTTTTTAGAATTGTATCTGCACGCCCCATTGCTCTTGGCAAATAACGCTTGAGCATTGGGCCACCATTTGCGAGCGCAATACGGACAAAAAGCCGCGCTTCATCCATTTGCTTGTCCTTTGCGTTGGCAACTGCGCTTTGAAGCACCTTGGAAACAATCCGAGCACCTTTTTTATTTAAATTTGTCAGTATTGAAAACGCTTGCGCTACAGGCTTCCTGCAAATCGCGCTCAAAACAAGACGAACTTTCCGTGGTGAAATTCGGATAAACCGAGCCACGGCACGCGCACTTGTTTTAACAACGGTTGATTGCGACGCTTCTTTTACTTGCTTCATGTTTTGGCGCCCCCAGCCAGCGCTTTTGCTTTATCTTGGGATGTACTGTGCTTCTTAAATGTTCGAGTCGGTACGAATTCACCTAGCTTGTGACCTACCATATTTTCCGTTACGAAAACATTTTGGAACTTATGACCATTGTGAACCGAAAAAGCAATACCTACAAAATCAGGAGTAACTGTGGACCTGCGTGACCATGTTTTGATGGGTGCACGATCTCTTGTTTTTTTCGCGATTTGAACCTTGATTAACAATTTTTCGTCAACAAAAGCACCCTTTGCACTAGAACGTCCCATTGCGCTTACTTCCTCCGGTCTTTTACAATAAACCTATTACTTGTTTTGTTACGTTTTCGAGTTTTGTACCCTTTGGTGTATTCGCCCCATGGTGTTACCGGTTGACGGCCTCCATGCGCTTTTCCTTCACCACCACCCAGCGGATGATCTACAGGATTCATGGCAACACCGCGAACTGTAGGACGAACCCCATACCAACGCGTACGCCCCGCTTTCCCGTAGACGATATTTTCATGATCGACATTAGAACATTGTCCTACTGTCGCGCACGCATTGATTTTAACCATACGCACTTCACCCGAAGGAAGCTTGACATGGGCATGACCACCTTCTTTTGCCAAAACTTGTGCGACAGTACCTGCTGAACGAACTAATTTTCCGCCACGGCCAGGTTCAAGTTCAATATTATGAATCATAGTTCCATCCGGAATTTGTTTGAGCGGAATATGGTTACCCACCTTTACTTCTGCAGTGGGTCCACTCATCACTTTTTCCCCAACCTTGAGGCCGTCTGGTGCCAGGATGTAACTTTTTTCACCATCTGTGTATTGGATAAGCGCGATCCGACTGGTTCTCATCGGGTCGTACTCGATCGATTGCACAATGGCTTCAACACCATGCTTGAAACGTTTAAAATCGACCAAGCGGATTCTTTGTTTATGGCCGCCTCCGATATGGTAACTCGTAATGTGGCCGTACAAATTCCGTCCACCTGTTTTCTTTTTTGGAATGGTGAGTGGTTTATAAGGCTGACTGGTCGTAATCTCGTTAAAATCCGAGACGCTTCCAAATCGCCGCGTCGGTGTTGTTGGCTTAAATTTAATTAATCCCATGTTAGGTTAACTCGATTTTCTGACCAGGTTTGAGCGTCACAATCGCTTTTTTCCAATCATTTGTTTTTCCAGCTTGAATCCGGACACGCTTCCATTTACCGGAAACGTTCATCGTGTTGACATTCAGCACCTTCACGTTGAACGTCTCTTCCACAGCACGTCTAATCTGCGGCTTGGTTGCTTTTGAATGAACGCGAAAAAAATACTTTGCCGCGCTGGCAAGTTTTGTTCCTTTTTCCGTTATCCAAGGTTCTCGGATGATATCAAATGGATGAATGTTCATGCAGTCACCAATTGTTTTTCATTGCTCGGTTCACTATCTTCAAGCAAACGTTTTTCAAGAAGCGCAAGCGCCGATTTTTCAATCACCAATTGCTTCCTTCGCAGCACATGATAGGCATTGAGATCGTTTGCTCGCTTTACCAAAAACACTTCTTTCAAATTATTTGAGGCGCGCTTGAGCTTTTCATCGACAGAAGCCACCACGCAAAGCGTTTTGGCGCTGCCTAACTTGAGCAAATTAATGGCCGAACGAAGTTCTTTTGTTTTTGGCTGTGCGAGTTCCGTGTTTTCAATTACCCAAATCCTCTCTTGTTTATTTCTCAAACTGAGGGCTGAGATTAATGCTTTGCCACGTATCGCTTGCGAAATTTTTGTATCGTAATCTCGAGGTGTGGGTCCGAAAATGGTACCACCACCGCGCCACTGAGGCGCGCGAATAGACCCTTGCCGCGCTCGGCCAGTCCCCTTCTGGCGCCAGGGTTTTTTGCCTCCACCTGAGACTTCCTTCCGCTCTTTCGTATCGTGAGTTCCACGGCGCTGATTACCTGCATAGGCAGTCAATATCAAGTCAAGAAGGCGCTGGTTGATTTCTGCGTTAAAAATAAGCGGATTGAGCTCCATTTCTCCACTTTGCGACCCGTTCAATTTATAGACTGTAATTTTGCTCATAGTTTATTTCTTCTTTGCTGCGGGCGCTGCTGGTTTCGTTGCTTTTTGAGCTTCCGCGCGCTTTGCTTTCTTTGAAACAACTTTCTTTTCTTCAATCTTGAGATCTTCAATTCCTTGGTCCGGCATCCGCCAAGTACGTGGGCGGCGCTTTTTAATGGCTTCACGGACAATCACATAAGATTCTTTCGGTCCTGGAACAGAGCCACGAACTGCCATTAAATTTTGATCGAGATCAATTTTTATCACTCTTAGGTTTTGCGTGGTTACCCGTTCATTTCCCAAATGCCCGGCCATGCGCATCCCTTTGACAACCCTGCTCGGAAATGAAGAAGCGCCAATAGAACCCGGTACTCGCCCCATCATAGAACCGTGCGATTTAGAAAGGCCTCCCTTAAAATGATGCCTCTTAACAACTCCCTGGAAACCACGCCCAATGGAGGTTCCGGTCACATCCACCCAATCTCCCACTGAAAAATTGTTCACTTTAAGAACGGTTCCAGGCGCCAAGCCTTCAAGGGATGCGGTGCGAATTTCGCGCACAAAATATTTAGGTGACACATTTGCTTTCTTGAAATGACCCAACTCCGGCTTAGTTGCACTTTTTTCTTTTTGATCAGAAAATCCAAGCTGCACAGCCTGATAACCATCCGTTTCTTTACTTTTTGTTTGAAGAACAGTGCAAGGCCCAATTTCAAGTACCGTCACCGGTATTTGTCTTCCATCTTTATTAAAAATTTGCGTCATTCCTAATTTTCTGCCAAGTAAACCAATCATCTTTTTACCTTTAAAGAGAAACGTTTCCCCTCTGCTTTCCTTTGCGATTAACCTCGAACAACGGTGTGGTTAAATCGAGGACGGGAAGCTTTCTATAACTTTACCTCAACATCAACACCCGCCGGCAAATCAAGTTTCATCAACGCATCAACAGTTCTTGAAGTAGGTTCGACAATATCAAGAAGTCGTTTGTGCGTTCGCATTTCAAATTGCTCGCGCGACTTTTTATCAATGTGTGGTCCTTTTAAGACCGTCGTCCGCCAAAGGTCTGTCGGCAGCGGAATAGGCCCAATCACACGTGCACCGGTTTTCTTCACCGTTTCGACAATCTCTTGAATGGATTGGTCGAGCACGCGATGATCGTACGCTCGCAATTTAATGCGAATTTTTTCTTTACTCATGATTCTTGTTGCCTTTCAGTGTTCTCTAAACCTTATTTCAGAATTTCGGTCACAACACCTGCGCCAACCGTGTGTCCGCCTTCGCGAATGGCAAAGCGAAGTTCTTTTTCCATCGCAATCGGCGTAATCAGCTCACCTTCAACCGCTACGTTATCACCTGGCATCACCATTTCTGTTCCTTGCGGAAGCGTAACAACGCCCGTGACGTCAGTGGTTCGAAAATAAAACTGAGGCCGATACCCAGTGAAAAATGGCGTATGACGACCGCCTTCTTCTTTACTCAAAATATAAATCTGTGCTTTGAATTTAGTATGCGGTGTTACAGTACCTGGCTTTGCAATGACCATACCGCGCTCTAAATCCTTTTTATCAACGCCACGGAGCAAGAGACCAACGTTGTC
>JACQQN010000070.1 GCA_016206995.1 Candidatus Omnitrophota bacterium
CTCTATTACCGTTCGGTTACCTTTAATTTGAGTCAATTCGCCCCGTAAAAGTTTTCTCAACTTAAACCCCCCGAAGTCGATAAAATGTACTATCCAAATCATTGTTTGAACAAAGTGAAAGTCATTTACGATGAAACGCCAAAAGAGCAAAAAGTTAAATTTCCGTCAAGTTCGACCTCCAGTTGCTAAGCTGATCGGATTTTCTTTGGTGAAAGTAAACCGCGGAAAAGCTGTTTGCAAGATGAAGGCGAAGGAAGCGCATAAAAATTTTAATGGCACGGTCCACGGTGGGATTCTTTGTGATTTGGCGGATGCAACGATGGGTTTCGCTTTTATTTCTGCGCTTCACCCTTCGGAATCAGGTGTCACGGTTGATTTTAAAATTAATTTTCTGAGGCCCGTTCTGGTCGGCAATCTGATTCGCGCATTTGCAAAAACAATTTTTTCGGGACGAAGTCTTTATCATTTGGAATGTGAGCTTCGAAATACAAAGGGTGAGCTTGTTGCTAAAGCAAGTTCCATTTGCAAAAAAAATTACCGAAAATAAAACTTTAAGGAGATCAATGGATTTCAAAGTAATTCTAGCAACTTTTGCGGCGGTTTTAGTGGCGGAGCTTGCAGATAAAACACAATTAGTTGGAATTGGGATGGCTTCTAAGACCTTGAAACCCGTTTCAGTTTTTGTAGGTTCAGTAGTTGCTTACGCGATTATCACGGGTGTCTCTGTTTTTGTTGGAGCTGTGATTGGAAAGTATCTGAACCCGATTTATCTTCGATATGGCGGCGCAATTCTATTTATTGTTCTTGGCGTTTTGATGTTTTTCGACCGTCTTTAATTTTTGAGTTGTGTTTAAAACACGTTCCCTGGCTGACTTGACAACCTATTTTTTTGCCGTATATGTATCTTTGTCCTTATCAAAGAAAATAATGTTTAGAGCGTCTAACAAAAGTGTCATCCTGAGGCGTTAGCCGAAGGATCTACGAACGTAGATTCTTCGCTTCGCTCAGAATGACAAGGTTTTGTTAGGTGCTCTTAATAGATGCCATTAGGTTCTTAAAGTTATGACCAATCGATGGAAGTGGGGTTTCAAAAATCGTGGAATTATTCTTCATACTCCAGCTTGCTTTTTATGTTTTAGGAGGGGTGTTCAGTCTTTTTGCTAGTGCAGAAAAAGAAAATTTAAGTCGTGCCACCCACTTGTTGGCTGGGATTGCTGGTGGGTGTGGTATGGTGTACTCGCTTGCAGTCCTCTTTGGAGCCCCACAGGTTTCCTACCTTTTTCCTGCTGGACTTCCACTTTTAGGATCATTGGAGTTTGTTGTCGACCCTCTGTCAGCATTTTTTGTTTTTCTCATTTCCTTCCTTTCTTTAGCAACGTCTATTTTCGCGATTGGTTATACGCGGACATCTCAGTTACAAAAAGGTGTCCCGCTCCTTGGATTCCTTTACAACTTTTTTATTTTAACCATGGTTTTGGTAGTGACCGTAAGAAATATATTTTACTTTCTTATTTTTTGGGAACTCATGTCGATTGCTTCTTACTTTTTGGTTGTGCACAAACACGAAAGACCGGAAGCTAGGAGGGCCGGCTTTATTTATTTTGTTATGACGCACATCGGAACCGCGTTTATTACGTCCGCCTTCATTTTACTTTTTGTGAATACGGGTTCTTTTCAATTTGACCCTCTCAGTGCGCATGCGCCCTTACTCAGCCCGGCTTGGAAAAACGGAATTTTTCTCTGTGCCCTGATTGGTTTTGGAGCAAAAGCCGGCATGATCCCACTTCATATATGGCTTCCCGAAGCTCATCCTCAAGCTCCCAGCCACGTTTCTGCCTTGATGTCTGGAGTGATGATCAAAACGGCGATCTATGGCTTGCTGCGATTCCTTTTTTTATTTTTAGGAAAGCCGTTCGCTTGGTGGGGAAGTGCAATCTTGATCTTTGCCATTTTTTCGACATTGTTTGGTGTTCTTTATGCTTTAATGGAGCAAGATCTAAAAAAACTTCTTGCCTTCAGCAGCATTGAAAATATCGGAATCATTCTTCTTGGGATCGGCATGGCAGTTTTTTTTAGTGCGACCAACCAGCCGGTTCTTGCAAGTTTTGCTGTTGTCGCAGCTCTCTATCACGTGATGAATCACGCGGCTTTTAAAGGCTTGTTATTTCTCAGTGCGGGCGCGGTTCTCTCTCAAACCCATACTGGAAACATGGAAAATTTGGGGGGACTGATTAAAAAAATGCCATGGACTGCGTTTTGTTTTCTCGTCAGCGCGGCAGCTATTTCGGCATTGCCTCCACTCAATGGGTTTGTCAGTGAGTGGTTAACTTTCGTTTCTCTTCTCATGGGTTTTAAAAGTGAAAGCGTAGGAATTCGTTTTTTTGCACCAATTCTGGCATCGCTTCTTGCTTTTGCCAGTGCGTTGGTGGCGACTTGTTTTGTAAAAGCGTTCGGGATTATTTTCTTAGGGACGCCTCGTTCCAAATGTGTGTCCGAGAGTCGTGAAGTTGATTTTTCCATGAAGTTGGGAATGGGGATGCTTGCGGCTTGTTGTGTTCTTTTCGCTTTGTTGGCGCCGGTTATTATTTCTTTACTTGGAAAAGTAGCGCAGCAATTTTTTGGTTCAGAAGTATTATCACAACATTTTGTGCGCAAGGCATTTTTGATAGACCCTGCCGGGCTTAGTCAATTTGCTCCAAGCTGGGCATTCATCGCCATTGTCGTTGTGGTTCTTTGCATCCTGATAGCAACACGTGTTTTCTTGGGTAAGGGAACCATTCGAATTGGTCCTAGTTGGGATTGCGGGGTTAAAGCGCTTTCTCCTCACATGCAGTATACGGCAACGGGTTTTTCGAAACCTCTTCGGAGAATATTTTCTTTTCTTTACCAACCGACGAGACGCGTAGAAGTTGAAGATGAAGGTCATGAAATTTTGAGGACTGCCCGGCGCTTCGAATCAAAAGTACATCCTTTCTTTGAAGAAACATTTTATCGCCCCCTCTCTAAATGGATTGGTATTGTCTCCCAAAAAGTAAAAGCTATTCAAACTGGTCATATTCAACTTTATTTGAGTTATATTTTTGTCACGTTAGTTCTACTGCTTATTTTTCTGAGGTTGTCGCGATGAATCCTATCCCATCCGTGTTGCAAGTTCTGCTGGTTGTGACCGTTGCCCCTTCTGTGAGCTGGTGGATCAAAAAAATTAAAGCATCTTCGCAGAATCGTGTAGGGCCTACATTGCTCCAAGTTTATTCTGACCTTGGGAAACTCTTCCGAAAGGGAATGGTGATTTCTAATCAGGCTTCTTGGATTTTCCACGTAATGCCCTATATTCTTTTTTCTGCGGTGCTCGTCGCAGCGTCCATGGTCCCCATCTTTTTCAAAGGCTCTCTCCTCGGATTTTCAGGGGATGCCATTCTTTTCGTTTATTTGTTGGTTTTAGGAAGATTTTTCATGGCACTTGCAGCCCTTGATACGGGAACAACATTTGGAGGGATGGGATCAAGTCGTGAAATGACTCTATCGTCTCTTGCCGAACCTGCTCTTTTGCTTTCCTTTTTTGCTTTAGCCTATCACGCGGGAACTTTATCAATTGAAGGAATGGTATCGCATTTTGGTTCTCAGTCACCCCTTCAGATTCTTTTTTTTGGGAGCTTAGCATTTGGAGCCATGTTGATTATTACCCTTGCGGAAAGCGGAAGAATTCCTATTGATAATCCAGCGACGCATTTAGAACTCACCATGATCCATGAAGCAATGATTCTTGAATACTCAGGGCGATACCTTGCGTTGATTGAGTGGGGTCATCAAATCAAACAATTTTTATTTCTAAGTCTCTTGGTGAATATTTTTTTCCCATGGGGATTGGCTGAGCCCGGAGCTGGCGCGGCGCTTTTTTTGGGGAGCTTGTTTTTTTTGATTAAGATTTTTAGTCTTGCGTTTGTGATCGGATGGATTGAAGTTCATACGGCAAAACTTCGTTTGTTCAGAGTTCCAGATCTTTTGGCGATTGCATTTGTGTTAGCCGTAGTTTCTCTTTTAGGACAACTGATGATTGGTCAATGAGTATGGAACACGAGTCGATTTTGTCACTGATTCATTTTATGGGGATGGCATTTCTCATTTTCTCTTTTGCGATGATTGCTTCACCCCAACTTTTATCCTGCGTGCGGTTTTATGCACTACATTCTTTGTCACTTGCCGTCATTACAGCGCTTATTGCTTACGGGAATCATGTGGAGCATCTCATCGTGCCGGCTATTTTGACTTTAGTTTTAAAAACATGGGTGATACCGCAAATTTTCTTCAAATTGACTCGGCGGCTTGGCGTTCATCGGGAAATTGAAAGTTATATTAACATCCCTTTTTCTCTTGTTCTTTCTACACTTCTTGTATTTGCCGCCTACTACACGACGGGGGATCTGAAGGTTTTGAGGCCTGTTTTTTCAAATGAATTTATTCCTCTGGCCATTGCCACGATTTTGATTGGAATGCTTATGATGGCGACTCGGAAGAACGCGGTGTCCCAAGTTCTTGGGCTTCTTTTGTTGGAGAACGGACTCTTTTTAATGGCAGTCACCATGACATTTGGCATGCCGCTTTTGGTTGAGCTGGGTATTTTCTTCGATGTTTTGGTGGGTGCCATCATCATGGGTATTTTCGTTTTTAAAATTCGTAATGCTTTTGAGGGAATTGATGTGGATGACTTAACGGTTTTGAAAGGGTAAGAATGTCAATTTTATACTTACTTTCTGTTCCGCTTGCATTTGCTTTTTTATCACTTGTTTTCACGAGCAAAGTACTCGTCCGGTCCTTTTTCTTATTAGGAACAATGGTTTTAGCGGTGGCGGGATGGTGGCTGGTCTTTCAATCCAACCCGAAAGAAAAAATTTTCGCGTTTGGTGAAAATCTGATGATGGATTCGTTTTGCGCCCTCTTTATTCTCATTATTGTCAGTATCGGGTTGCTTTCTTCTTTATACGCAGCAGGTTATTTATTTAAGGAAGACGAATCTGCGATACCACTTGTCAAACTGAAACGTTATGCATTCTTTTTTCACCTTTTTCTTTTTACGATGCTTCTCACCGTTTGTTCCAATAATTTAGGGATTATGTGGATAGCAATCGAGGGAACAACTTTAGCTTCAGCGTTTCTTGTCAATGTGGATGATAAAAAAAGTTCGATCGAAGCCGCTTGGAAATATCTTATTTTATGCACCGTGGGGATTGCATTGGCTCTTTTTGGAATTATCCTGGTTTATTACTCTGCCATTTCAGGAGCCATTGGGGATGGGAAGGACTTTCTTCACTGGACGTTTTTAATGGAGCATGCCAGACAACTTGATCCCGAAGTGATGAAACTTGCTTTTATTTTTATTTTGGTTGGTTATGGAACAAAATCGGGGCTTGCTCCTTTTCATTCATGGCTGCCCGATGCTCACAGCCAAGCGCCGAGTCCGGTGAGTGCTTTGCTTTCGGGTGTGTTATTGAGTTGTGCAATTTTCGGAATTGTTCGTTTTCACGCTCTGACTCAAATAGTGACGAATTCTCAATTCTCAGGAAATCTTCTTATCTTTTTTGGACTACTTTCTGTCGCAATAGCGACTCCTTTCATTTTGATCCAGGGAGATTACAAACGGTTGTTTGCTTATTCCAGCGTGGAACACATGGGATTGGTCGCAGTTGGTTTTGGTTTTGGAGGGCTATTTGGAATCTACGGAGCTCTTCTTCACATCATCAATCATGCGTTCACAAAATCACTACTTTTTTTCTCGAGTGGTCATTTACTGCATCACTATCGGACGAAAGAAATTCAGAAGATAAATGGCATCATAAAAACTTCCCCTTTATTGGGAGGTATTTTCTTTTTAGGCGTTTTAGCGATTGCAGGACTTCCGCCGTTCAGTATTTTTGTCAGTGAATTTGTTATATTGGCCAGCGGATTTATTGCCAAACGATTTGCTGTTTGTGCGATTCTTCTATTGTTACTTATTTTGGTTTTTGCAGGATTATTGAAACACGCAAGCAGTATGGTTTTTGGAAAGTCAGAGCAGCCGGTACATTCAGAAAAAAGTTTGTTAATGGATGGAGTGCTCTGCATTGGTGTGGTTTTAATTTTAGTGATGGGGGTCTACCTTCCAACCCCTTTAAATCATCTTCTTCAAGAAGCGAGTCTAGTAATTCAAGGTAAAAATTAATGAAACGAGTTGTCGAAGTTCTTAAAGAAAAATTCGGGAATCGTATTCAAGGAAGTCACCAGGAAACTGTGCGAGAGTTGCAGATTAAGATCGCGAAAGAAGTGGTAATCCCAGCAGCTCGTTTTTTGGTCGAGACCCTTGAAATGCGGTTTCTTTTTCTTTTTGGTTCTGATGCTCGAAACATCTCGGGCTGTTTTCATCTTCATTATGTTTTTTCTTATCACCATGTGGATCAATTTATTATTTTAATTGTCGAAGTTCGTGGTGAAGATTTGACGTTTCCTTCATTAGCACCGTATTTACCCCAAGCAAATTGGCAGGAGCGGGAAATTCAGGACCTTTTTGGTCTCATCGCAAAAGGTCATCCCGATCCGAGACGACTTGTACTCCACGAAGATTGGCCAGAAGGCCTGTATCCATTCAGAAAAGATTTTATTCAAAATAAGAAAGTTCCTCGAGTAAATGGAGAATATGTTTTCGATAGGGTAGAGGGTGATGGGGTATTTGAAATACCAGTCGGCCCAGTTCATGCGGGAATTATTGAGCCCGGTCATTTTCGTTTTTCGTCAGCAGGAGAAAGTATTCTCAAACTTGAAATCAGGCACTTTTACACTCATAAAGGGACTGAGAAATTAGGCGAAGGTAAGGATTCAAGTCACCTTTTGTGCCTTGCGGAAAGAATTTCCGGAGATAATTCAGTTGCGCATGCGACGGCAGCGGCTCAAGCACTCGAAACGTTATGTGGTTTCCAAATCCCGCCCCGCGCGCAATTTTTGAGAGTCGTCCTTCTCGAGCTTGAACGGATTTATAATCACTTGGCTGATGTTGGGGGTGTTGTTCTGGACGTTGCTTTTGGTTTTGGTGCCGCACAACTCGCAAGAGTTAAAGAGCAGTTAATGCGCCTTAACGAGCGCTTGACCGGAAGCCGTCTTCTTCGCGGCATGATCGTGTTTGGAGGAGTCCGAAACGATATTTCAGATTTAGATAAAAAATATTTAATTCAAGAAATTGGAAAAATTAAAGTAGATTTTGACCAAACCATTCAGATTCTTTGGAATGTAAGTTCTTTGATGGATCGAATTCAAAAAACTGGGATTATTAAAAAGGAAATCGTTGAGGCTCTTGGTGGTACCGGACCTATTGCAAGGGCTTCAGGGGTTGATCGTGATTTTCGGCGCGATCATCCGTACGCCGCTTATCAGGAACTTTTGTTTATGGTGCCTGTCTTCCGGGAAGGGGATGTTGAAAGCCGGATCAAAGTAAAGATGCAAGAGGTGTATGAATCATTCAAATTAATTTACGAAGCAGTGACGGGAATGCCGGAAGGCATTTCGATTGTGGAGACAGTTCCTCTTAAACCTTTGCGGAGCGCCTTAGGTTATGTGGAGTCTCCACGGGGAGAATGTTTCCATTGGATTGCGACAGATCGGGATGGAAGAATCGCAAGATGGAAAATCCAGTCCCCATCTTTTGCCAATTGGCCGTTGATTGAATATGCAGTTCTTGAAAATATCGTACCCGATTTTCCCGTTATCAACAAAAGCATGAACCTTTCTTATTCGGGAAATGACCGCTGAGGGTTGATTAGAAAGAAACGATGTTTCGAATTCTTAAAAAAAATATCCAAGTAGGGAATGCGACGGCTTCTTTTGAACCACATCATTCTTCTGCGTCTCAAGGATTTTTAGGGGCACCTGAGATTGAAGCAGCGAAATGCACTGGGTGTGGTCTTTGCGTGAAATCTTGTCCGACCGATGCACTTCAAGTTTGCGATGATCAAACAAAAGATGAAAGAAAGCTTTTTCTTTCCTATGGCGATTGTATTTTCTGTTCACTTTGCGAGCCCATCTGTCCTCACGATGCTGTTTCATTTCTTGGAAAATTCGAATTAGCAAGTGAATCAAAAGAAAAACTAACGCTTTCATTTCCATTTTGCTTGTCTGAATGTAAAAAAGACCCAGCTTTCACTTCGCAAGCGTCGTTACCGGTAAAGACATTACCGACTGGCTCTCAGAGTTTTTCTCAAGGTAATTTTGCACCATTGCTTTCGATGGATGAGATTGGCTCTCGACTCAAGGATAAAGTCAAAACGCTTTTCGGCCGTTCTCTCCACATTCGGGAAGTTGATGCAGGGTCCTGCAATGGCTGCGAGCTTGAAATCACGAATCTTTCAAATCCTATTTATGATGTCGAGCGATTCGGGATTCATTTTGTAGCCTCCCCGCGCCATGCGGACATGCTTCTTGTCACGGGTCCCGTGACGCGACAAATGGAGCTTGCGTTAGTTAAAACGTATGCGGCGGTGGCAGCTCCTAAATTAGTCTTGGCATGCGGTAGTTGTGCCATCGGCGGTGGTGTTTTTAATGGAAGTTACGCGGTGGTTGGAGGAGTAGATCGTAGCATTCCAGTCGATGTCTATCTGCCTGGCTGCCCGCCGCGGCCAGAAGCCATTCTCTATGGAATCTTTTTAGCGCTTGGCACCGTTGCTTCCAAGAAATAACCAAGCATTTGTTCATGACGTTGATGGTTTTTAAAAATTCCCGCGAATCAAATTCTTCAATAATTCTCAGGATTACTTCTTAAAGAAATCAAGTTTCGCTTGAAGGGTACACCACTTGTCTTCTGATTTTTCGATTTCTATTTGAAGATTTTTCATTCGCGCATTCCGTTCTTTCGAAAAGTGAAAAGTGTTCTTTTGTATTTCTTCGAGAAGTTTATCCCGCTCTCCAGTTAAGTGCTTGATCCGCCGCTCTTCTTTTTCCATGTCACTTTTAATCTTAGCGACCTTTGATTTATTAGATTTTTCTTCTGCTATTTCAGATTGTTTTATTTTATTCTCAGCATTGGATTGATTTTCGCTTTTTGATTGGCCGCTCCCATGTTTCTTGGGCTCATGGTGGATATGCTCATGGGCGAGAGAAGCTGCCCCCTCCATTTCTCCACGCGCAATGACTTCTAAATGATACACATAATCTTCGTAAGTTCCGGGATAGCGTTGAATTCGCCCTTGCTTCACTTCGACGATACTGGTCGCAATTAAATTCACAAAGGTGCGGTCGTGGCTGATAAAGAAAACTGTCCCAGCAAATTTTTTGAGCGCTTGAGCCAGTGCTTCAACCGTTTCAAAATCAAGATGGTTCGTCGGCTCGTCAAGAAGAAGAACGTGGCTTTTTGAAAGGAGGAGGCCTGCCAGTATGAGTCGCGCGCGTTCACCGCCGCTCAAGACCTTAATTTTCTTTTTAACGTCGTCTCCTCTAAACAAAAAACATCCGGCCATTGTTAAAACATCTTGGCTGGTCACATCCGAGGCACTTTCGCGTACGAGATGAGAATAAATATTATCTTCCGGATCCAGCACCGAAAAGACATGTTGCGCGTAATAAGCTGTTTTAAGGCCAGTTCCCCAGCGGAAGGAGCCAGCTTTTGGTGCTAATTGTCCGGCAATGGTTCGGAGAAAAGTTGTTTTTCCTTCACCATTATTACCGAGGACCGCCACGCGCTCGCCACGCTCCACTTCAAATGAAATGCCGCTGGCGACATCCTTTTCAGGATATCCAATGGTCAAATCCTTCGAAGCAAATGCAATTCCTGTCTTTGGTTCAATTTTCGGAATATAAATTCGAATGGAACCTGCTTGATGAGTGATCTCAATTGTTTTTAATTTCTGAATTTGTTTTAGTTTTGATTGTGCTCTTGAGGCAGTGGACGCTTTAGCGCGGAAACGGTCAACGAAAGCTTGTAATTGCTCGCGCTTTTTCTCAACACCGCGGTTGTATGCTTGTTTTTGTACGAGAAGCCCTTCCTTAAATTCAAAATACTCCTCAATATCTCCCGGGTAGAGTGTGAGCTCACCATTTTCAAGTTCGAGCGTGTGGTCGCACGTCCGCTTTAAAAATTCTCGGTCGTGTGAAACAACAAGGTAACCGCCCTTAAAATCGAGTAAGAAATTCTCAAGTAAAATGAGCGTGCTTAAATCAAGGTAATTGCTGGGTTCATCCAGCACAAGGAAATTAGGATCTTCAAGAAGCATGGCGGTGAGTTTGACTCGCGTTTGATATCCACCGGGGAGTTTCTGGACGGGGATATCGAGAAGTTCATTTTGAATTTGAAAGTGTGCCGCCATTTCGCCGCATTCCCAATGTTCCCGCTTGGTTTTTCGCATGAGAAAATCGACGACAGATTCATTTGATCCGAACGTATCATGTTGCTCTAGATAACTGAGCCGGAGCTCGGAATTGGGTGTGATGCTTCCGTCATCCGCCTTTTCGTGGCCAGTAATAATGCGGCAAAGAGTCGATTTTCCAGCACCATTTCGGCCAATGACGCCAATTTTCTGGCCGGTTTCAAACGAAGCGGTGGCATCATCCAAGATGGTATTGGCGCCATACGCTTTGTAAATTTGATTGATTTGAAGCAAGACTGGCATAATGAGGGCGTATTGTATTAAAAATTGCAGAGAAATGAAAGGCCAATTCTAGTAAAGAGAACGTTGCCGATTAGGCCTAATTTAATTTGCCGATATAAAACTTAGATAAATTGAACTCAAGACAATGAGGAATGATGAGGAGTTTTATAAAAACTTTCATTGCTTCAAGAAAAAGGCGAAGCTAATGATTATTAGCTGCGCCTTTTTAATTACGATCTTTTAAGTGAGGAAGTTAAAAACCCAACTTCTTTTTCATGTCACCGCCAGCCTTTTCTGCTTCTTTAGCAGCTTTTGCGGCTTCTCTTTCTAGAAATTTTTTCATCCGTTCAGCTTTGCGCTGTGCGAGAATCTGGTCTTTCTCAGCACCACTCTTTCCCATGGTTGCGAACCAGTCACCGACAGAGTCGATTGGAGTTTCTTTGTACTCAGCAGCATAAACTGCTTTTAGTGGCATGCTTGACAATGTAAAAACAAGGATCAGTAAGAATATCAGACTTTTCTTCATATGTGCTCCTCCACATTGATATGAAATACAATCTATGTTTGTGGGCTGTTCATATCAGTTTCGTTTTAACAAGTCAAGTCGGTTTTTATTTCACCTTGAGGTTCATGAGTGGACATTTTATAATCCATTAGTCTTTAAGGTGCGGCGGGGTAGTTCAAGTGGCGAGGAAATTCGTGGAGATGACCCTTTTAGCTTTTTTGTTGGTTTTAATCTGCAGCATCGAAAACGTTTCGGAGGCGCGAAACGCAGACGATTCATTTGTTGGTGTTAGAAACCAAATGGTCGAGCGTCAGATTAGGGCACGGGGTATTAAAGATGAACGTGTTCTTGAAATTATGCGAAAAGTGCCACGTCATGAATTTGTGCCAGTTTATTTCTTAGATCAAGCTTACGAAGACCATCCACTGTCCATCGGAGAAGGACAAACTATTTCCCAGCCTTATATCGTTGCACTGATGACGGAGCTACTATCTCTGACGAAGGATTCTAAGATTCTTGAGATTGGAACTGGATCTGGCTATCAGGCAGCGGTGCTTGCAGAATTAGCGGGAACGGTTTATACCATTGAAATTGTTCCTAAGCTAGCGCATCAGGCAAGAGAAAGTTTGAAACGGTTACACTACAACAATGTTTTTGTGCGCGAAGGAGATGGTTATTTCGGTTGGCCGGAACATGCGCCATTTGACGCAATGATCATAACGGCTGCACCGGAAAACATTCCTAAGCCTTTGGTTGAGCACTTGAAAGAAGGTGGTAGAATGGCCATTCCTGTGGGGCAACACCCGAATCAATCGCTTTATTTGGTCCAGAAGATTAATGGACGAATAGAAAAAAAAGAGATTATTCCAGTCAGTTTTGTTCCAATGGTTGGTTTGATTGAGAAAGCAGGTGAGTCTTGACAAAAAGCTTTATGTTCATTCTGAAAGGCCGATAACTAACAAAACTTATTTTACTTATGATGCGATTCATACGAAATCATTTTTTATTTGGTTTTTTAATTTTAGCAGAGTTCCCGATTTTCTTATCAGGCTGCGCAAGTCAGCCGCTAACCCATGTTGCCGGCCCATCATCAATGGCGGCTGGCCCATCAGTTGCCACCGCAAATCTCCTTTCCTTAGCCTCAGCTCCTCAAACGGCATATCACGAAGTCGGGCCTATGGAAACACTTTGGCGGATTGCGAAGGAATATGATGTTGATATTAATACCCTCATGCAAGTTAATAGAATTTCAAACCCGAATCAAATCAAAGTTGGACAAAAACTTAAGATCCCGGGGACTGTTGGATTGCGCCCCGTCATTCCACTTTATCGCAGTCGTCCATGGTCTTACATTGTTATTCACCATACTGCAACTGAAATGGGGAATGCAATTTCAATCAACAAAGCACATCACGAGCGTGGGTTTTGGGACGGACTGGGATACCATTTTCTGATTGATAATGGAACGCTTGGAAAATTAGATGGGCAGATTGAAATTAGTCCTCGATGGGTAAAACAAAAAGACGGGGCTCACTGCAACGCAGCTGGAATGAATCAAAAAGGAGTTGGAGTCGCGTTGGTTGGCAATTTCAGTCAAACCTCTGTTTCTTCAAGGCAACTTGATTCACTTGTCTTTTTAGTCAGTACCTTGATGAAACATTACCAAATTCCATTAAAACATATTATTGCACATCGCGATGTCCCCGGGAAAAACACAGAATGTCCAGGTACTCGATTTCCGTGGAATGAGTTTATTTCCCGTCTCCAGAAATTCACCCGTAGATAAGTAAATTTAACTTTAGATTTGATCGATTTTCTTGCGAAGGGCATCGACCGACTCA
>JACQQN010000071.1 GCA_016206995.1 Candidatus Omnitrophota bacterium
CCTTTTTCCAATTTCACGCGAATTCGGCCGCAAACTTTATTTTGATGTTTAGCAAAAAAAGCATCGAGCGCTTCCTTGAGCGGTGAAAACCAAAGCCCGTCATAAACAAGCTCTGAATAACGCTCCGAAAGAAGCTTCTTATAATGAAGGAAACTCCGGTCAAAAATCATTCCCTCAAGCTCGCCGTGAGCCATCAATAAAATGGTGGCCGCCGGGGCCTCATATACTTCGCGCGATTTAATCCCTACCAAACGATTTTCAATCTGGTCAATCCGTCCAACACCATACGTGCCGCCTACTTCATTTAATTGTTCAATCAAATCCACCAAACTCAACTTTTTGCCATTAAGCGCAACTGGAATTCCTTCGTGAAAGTCAATGTCCACATAAGTGGGTTTTGCCGGAACTTTCGCAAGCGAGCGTGTCATTACGTAAGCTGACTCGGGCGGTTCTTGCCACGGATCTTCTAAAATTCCTGCTTCGATTGCAATCCCCCAAATGTTTTTGTCAATCGAGTACGGACTTTTCTTGGTTACGGAAATCATGATGCCGTTTGCTTGAGCGTATTCAATTTCCTCTTCGCGGGTTTTAAATTCCCATTCCCGAAGCGGCGCAATAATCTGAAGAGAAGCGTCCAATGTCCTCACACCAACTTCAATCCGGACTTGATCATTCCCTTTCCCCGTGCAGCCATGCGCCACGTAGGCTGCTTTTTCTTTTTGCGCAATCCGCACCAAATGTTTTGCAATGAGCGGCCGGCCAAGTGCAGTCGCAAGCGGATATTTTCCTTCATAGCGAGCATGAGCCCACAGCGCAGGCAAGATAAAGTCTTTCACAAATTCTTCTTTTAAATCTTCAATATAAATTTTGCTCGCACCAGCTGATTTTGCTTTGCGCTCGAGAAGTTTTCGGTCGCTTGTCTCACCAATAAAAGCAGAAAAACAAATGACTTCTGTGCCATATTTTTGAATGAGCCACTTAACCGCACAGGAAGTGTCAAGCCCTCCTGAATATGCCAAAACAATTTTTTCCACGTCACAACCTCCTCTTATGCAGGTGCCTTGCAAAGAGGCACCTTACTACTTTACTAATTTATTCCCTTCCGTTGGCGGGACATCCACCAATCGGATGCCTGCTGGATACGTTTACATTAAATAAATATACCAAAATTGCTTTCTGAACATGGAGCCTGTTTTCTGCCTGCTGAAAGACAATCGATTTCTTCCCTTCCAAAACTTCATTTGTGATTTCTTCGCCTCGATGGGCTGGAAGACAATGCATCACGCGCACTGAGCTTTTTGCTTTTGCGAGAAGTTCTGAATTAATTTGAAATTCACGAAATGCTTTTTTCTTGCTTTCCGCCTCGTCTTCTTCACCCATACTCACCCACACATCTGTGTAGACGATGTCTGCACCTCGAACGGCTTTTATCGGATCCGTCATAATTTCGATCTTTGCCTTGCTGTAAGGAACTTCTTTTCGAGCGGCTGCCACAAAAGAAGCATCTGGCTGAAATTTCTTGGGGGCTGCAATGCAAAAATGAAGACCGAGCCTCGCCGCAACTAAAAGAAGCGAGTGGCAAACGTTGTTTCCATCTCCTATGTACACAATTTTCTTTCCACGGGATGTACCGAGCGCTTCCTCGATAGTAAAAATATCAGAAAGCGCCTGACACGGATGTTCTAAATCGCTTAAACCATTCACCACTGGTTTCTGAAAATATTGCGCAAATTCAACGACAGCTCGATGCGAAAAAGTCCTGAGAATCGCAGCGTCGAGATAAGGACTAAGCGACCGGGCAATGTCACGAATTTCTTCCCGAATTCCAAATCGAACGTCCCCCGGCCCCAAATAAATCATCTGCCCGCCCAGCGAAATAAACCCTGCCTGGAAAGACACACGCGTCCGCGTAGACGGTTTCTCAAAAATAAGCGCCGCCACCTTTCCTTTGAGGAAATTGTGATAGGCAGAAGGATTCTTTTTGATTTTTCGAGTGAGCTCGAAAATCGTTTTCATTTCTGCCGCATCAAAATCGTAACTGGAAATAAAATGTTTCACTTTCATGATGTTTCTCCAAGTACTTGATCTAAAATTCTGACCGCTTGGTCAATCAGCCGTTTTGAAACCGTCATGGCCGGCACAATTCGGAGCACTTTCTCCTGAGTGCAATTAATTAAGAGGCCTCGCTCCATACATTTGTTCGAAATTTTGACTCCAGAAATACTCAGCTCAACACCAAGCATGAGCCCAATCCCGCGCACTTCTTTTATAATGGAGTACTTTGTTTTTAACTCTTCTAATTTGTTTTTCAAATAAATTCCCATTTCCTGAGCATTCTGAAGAAGTTTTTCCCGCTCAACCGCTTTAAAAACAGCAAGGGACGCACTTGCAGCAAGTGGATTCCCCCCGTAAGTTGATGCGTGGGTGCCTGGCGTTAACACTTCTTTCTGAATGCGTTTATGAGCCACCAGAGCGCCAATGGGAGCGCCTCCACCTAAAGTTTTTGCAAGCACCATTAAGTCAGGCTCAATGCCATAGTGCTGATAAACAAACCATTTTCCAGTTCGCCCCATGCCGGTCTGTACTTCATCAAAGATCAAAAGAAGATTTTTCTCTTTGCAAAGTGCTTCAAGTTTTTTTACAAATTCCTGGGTCGCAACATGAATACCGCCCTCACCTTGAATCAACTCGAGAAGAATCGCAACTGTCTTTTCATTAACAAGACGCTTTACGCTTTCAAAATTATTCAACTGAGCATATCGAAATCCACTCACAAGCGGTTCAAACCCGTGATGGAATTTCTCTTGCCCGGTCGCTGTCAGCGCGGCCAAGGTCCGACCGTGAAATGATTGCTCCATTGAGATGATTTCATAACGCCCTTCTTCAGAACCAAACTTCCTCGCAAATTTAATGGCTGACTCAATGGCTTCAGCGCCGCTATTACAAAAGAAAACCCTGCTTGGAAAGGAGCGCTTCGAAATTTCTTTCGCAAGCTGTGCTTGTTTCAGGTTGAGAAAATTATTTGGAACGTGAATAATTTTCCGGACCTGCTCTTTAATCGCGTGGATCACAACCGGATGACAGTGGCCAATTCCAGAAACACCCCAACCCGGAAAAAAATCCAAATAAGCCTTCCCTTGAATGTCCCAAACGCGCGAACCCTTGCCCTTAACAAGACAAACAGGATGCTGTTTGTAAGTTGGCAGCACAAATTCAGAGTATAAATTTGCAATATCTTGATTATTCATATGATTTTCAGAAACGCCCCTCTCCTTACTCCTCTCCCCTGAGGGGAGAGGAAATAGGTGAGGGGAAATTTTACAGAACGATTTCGGTTCCGATTCCGCGATCGGTAAAAATTTCAAGCAAAAGCGAATGCAAAATGTTTCCGTTGATGATGTGTGCTTTTTTCACGCCACCCTGAAGCGCACTCATGCACGCGCGCACTTTCGGAATCATTCCACCCGTAATGATCTTTTGATCAATCAAATCTTGAACATCGTTCACTTGAAGCGAGGAGATAAGAGATTGAGGGTTGCTTGGTTCCTTCAAAATTCCCTGAACATTGGTCAATACCATAAGCTTCTGAACTTGCATGGCCGCGGCAAGCTTGGCCGCAGCGTCATCGGCATTAACGTTATAGGGCTTCAAATTTTCATCGATCCCGACCGGGTAAATTACAGGGATGATATTTAGTTCCGTCATTTCCCGAACAGGCAAAATATTGACCGAAACC
>JACQQN010000067.1 GCA_016206995.1 Candidatus Omnitrophota bacterium
TCGTGGCTTGTGGATTACATTAAAACCCACGCGGATTTTATCAAGCCCGAGTCAAGACGGAACGAAGTTTTGGGTTTTCTCGAGTTACCGCTCGAAGACCTTTGCATTACGCGGCCAAAATCACGTCTCAATTGGGGAATTCCATATCCGACATCAGACGCACACGTGGTTTATGTTTGGTTTGATGCGCTTGTTAATTATGTATCAGTAGCAGAGTTTGCCTCTGTCAAGAAACAATTTCCAAAAATTTGGCCTGCGGATGTTCACATGATTGGAAAAGATATTTTGCGTCAACACGCAGTTTATTGGCCGATTATGCTCAAAGCGATTGGAGTCGAACAACCCAAGAAAGTTCTTGCGCATGGTTGGTGGACGATTGAGGGTGCTAAAGTATCCAAATCGCGCGGTAATGTCGTCGATCCTTTCGAGATGGTTCAGAAGTTTTCTTCCGATGGCGTTCGATACTATCTGCTCTCCGAAGTTGTTTTAGGAATGGATGGTATTTATTCTGAAGATTTGATGATTGAGCGTTTTAATACAGATCTCGCAAATGATCTAGGGAACCTTGCTTCCCGTTCAACCGCGATGCTGGAACGTTATTTCGGCGGTGTTCTTTCTAAGGAAGGAAAGCCCGACCAAGAGTCAATAGTATTGAAGGGTCTTGCGATTCAATTGGAAAATCGTGTTGAAGCGGCTATGAGCGCTTACGACCCGAGGTCTGCGCTTCTTGCGATTCGCTATGTGGTCACAGAAGCAAACCGTTTTATCGAACGCAAAAAACCGTGGACGCTCGCTAAGGAAAATCGGAAAGAGGAGCTTGGAACCACTCTTTATACTTTAATGGAAACGTTACGAATTCTTGGAATAGTTTTGCAGCCTTTTCTCCCGACCTCAGCCAAGAAAATTCTGAAATGCTTTGGAATTGAAACCAAAGTTTTGCTAAAAGAAGCAAGCCATTGGGGTGTGTTGCGAGCGGGCCTTTCTGTTCAGAAAAGTGAGATCCTTTTTCCAAAGTTGGAAACAAAACCATGATTGACGCACACACGCACCTTTTTTTTAACGAGTTTAAAGATGACTTTAAAAATGTCGTCGACCGCGCGCGCGAAGCAGGTATCCAATATTTAATTAATGTCGGCACGAACGATGACACGTCGTTACAAGCGATTGAGCTCGCGCAGCAATATGATTTTATGTATGCAACGGTGGGCGTTCACCCGAATGAAGCAAACAACGTAAAACCTCACGCCCTAGTTCAATTCGGGGAATGGCTCGAGGAAGAACCAAAGGTGGTTGCGGTTGGCGAAATCGGTCTTGATTATTATCGAAACACAGTGCCGCATGCTGTTCAACGCGAAACACTTATTCAATTTTTTGGAATTGCTGAACGGCATAAGCGGCCGATTGTTCTTCACATTCGAGATGCTTATGAGGATACCATCAAAATCCTTCGTGATTATTTTCAGCCACCCATTCGGGGAATGGCTCATTGTTTTTCTGGAACGCCCGACCATATGGAAGAGCTTGTTCAGCTCGGGCTTTATGTTTCATTTGCGGGCCCCGTGACTTACCCTAAAAATGATACGCTCCGGGAAGCGGCGCGAAGGTGTCCTGTCACACGAATTTTGGTAGAGACTGATGCGCCATACCTTCCGCCCCAATCGCTTCGCGGAAAGAGAAATGAACCGAGTTATGTTCTTGAAACTGCTCGCCAGATTGCCAGCCTCAAAGGGATGAGCGAAGAGGCCTTTGGGAAACAAATGGTGGAAAACGCCCGTCATTTATTTGGATTTTAATTTTATGTCCTTCATCCAAAAGACTGTTCAACTTGTAAAGCGCGAGAAACTATATGCGTTTCTTTTGCTCTTTATTTTGTCAGCTTGGGGTTTTTCTTTGGTGTGGTCGCGGATATCTTCAAATCCAGCACCTGACCGTTCACTTGAGCAGTCAGTTCAAGAGCTTGATAAAATTATCGCACGTCACACAAAAGACCCCTCCTATTTGGAAAGCCGGTTTCAGAAAGATCCTACTTTAGGTTTGGTGGCGCGCGCATCCTCTTCAGCGCTGACCGTTGCCATTTTGCTGGGTATTTGTTTGAATATCATGCTGATTCAAAGAATACGTTCCGGAAGGCCATGGCTAGAAGCAGCTCAAGAAACACTTCGTGCGCGTTGGGGAATTCGCGAGGTTGTGAAAGTGATGATTCTTTTTTCATTTTTTGCAATTTGTCTCGACCTTTTTCTGTTTATGCTTGAGCCATGGCTTCCTGAAAATTTCAAATCTAATTTCTTAATTCTTTTTCATACGACAGTAACCGACGTTCTGGCGATTGGTTTCATTGGTTATTTCATTCAGAAAGTGAGAGGAAATCCGTTCCATGCATTTGGACTCCATCACAAACTAAACTGGTTTCGGGAGATGGGCGTTGGCTTGGCGGCCTATCTTGCGGTTTTGCCTTCTTTTTTGATAATCATGATTTTGCTCGCGGTATTTTCAAATCTGATCCACTACGAACCGCCGCCGCACCCTTTGATCGGGATTTTTGTCGAAGAAGAAACGCGCGCCCCATGGCTTGTTTTTTATTCCCTTTTTCTCGCATGTGTTTTAGGACCAATTGTTGAAGAAATTTTCTTCCGTGGATTTTTATATCCAGCTCTTCGAAAGAAATTGGGTGTGAGTTTAGGGATTTGTGCGACCGCACTCTTTTTTGCGTGGATCCACGAAAACCTTTTCGCTCTTCTTCCAATCTTTCTGCTGGGTTCGGTGCTTGCCTATCTTTATGAAAAGAGGAGAAACTTAATTCCTTGCATTACGCTCCACGTTGTTCATAACAGTGTTTTTATTTTCTACTTCTTTTTAATTAAAGCACTTTTAGTCGACCATCCGGTGACACCGTGATCCTTGATTTTCTTGTACTTTTTTTCCTTTTTTTAATGACGGTTACTTTCCATGAGGTTTCCCATGGGTTTATGGCGTACGCGCGAGGAGATCGAACGGCTTATGAACGGGGACGGCTCACGCTAAACCCGTTTCGGCATATTGACCTTTTTTGGACGATCGTGTTCCCGATTTTTCTTTTGGTGGCGACGGGTGGCCGTTTTGCAATTGGAATGGCAAAACCAGTTCCAGTCAATTTCGGAAATCTGAGGCGTATGCGGCTTGATAAAATTTTGGTAGCGGTCGTCGGGCCACTTGCCAATCTTCTCTTTGCTTGGTTTCTTGCCGTTTGGTTTCAAGTCACAGGTTATTCCATGCTTCTTTATGGAGTGTATCTTAATCTCGGTCTTGCATTTTTTAATTTAATCCCAATTCCGCCGCTCGATGGCTCACGAATTCTTTCTGGTCTTCTTCCATCGAAGTTGTCGCGACTTCTTGATGACGTCGAGCCCTTTGGATTCATGATTGTTCTTTTGCTTTACATGAGCGGTGTTTTATTTGCATTGATTATGCCTCCAATTCATTTTTGTCTCAGGTTATTCGGTCTTCCACCAGTCCTAATTTAAAAAGGAGATGAATGGTAAATCAGAAACTAAAATTTGAGCCGGTTCGGTTTGATTCCAAAAGCCTTGTCTTGATTGATCAAAGAAAATTGCCCGGTAAGTTTGTTTCAATTCGGTTACGAAATGTCAAACAAGTGTGGCATGCAATTCGTGACATGGTAGTGCGGGGTGCTCCTGCGATTGGGGTGACAGCTGCTTACGGAGCTTACTTAGGAGTCATGCGGGAGAACTTTAAAACGCAGGAAGAGTTTTTCGATCAATTGAAATCAACGTGCCAGTATTTAAAAACAGCGAGGCCTACGGCTGTGAATTTGGCATGGGCACTCGATCGTATTTTAACAGTGGCGAGCAATTCCCGCGAGAAATCCACACACGCTTTAAAAGCACTTGTTTTACGCGAAGCAATCTCGATTCACAAGGAAGACATCGCCACTTGCTTTTCAATTGGCCGATATGGGGCTCCTCTCATTCGTGAAGGCGATTCCGTTCTAACGCATTGCAACGCTGGCGGTCTTGCAACCACTGGCTATGGCACAGCGCTCAGCCCACTTTTTGAAGCAAAACGCTCCGGGAAGCGTTTCCATGTATTTGCAGATGAAACAAGGCCACTTTTGCAAGGTGCGCGTCTTACGATGTGGGAACTCAAGCAATACGACATTCCAGCGACTTTGATTTGTGACAACATGGCAGGGTCGCTTATGCGGAAAGGCCTTATTTCAAAAGTCATCACAGGAGCAGACCGGATTGTCCGAAATGGAGATACCGCAAATAAAATTGGAACTTATTCAGTCGCTTGCCTTGCAAACGCGCACGGGATTCCTTTTTATGTCGCAGCACCCATTTCCACGTTTGATTTTTCAAAAAATCAAGGCGTAGAAATTCCGATTGAAGAACGAAGTTCTCATGAAGTCACCCATGTCCACCGTCATCGAACAGCTCCTGAGAATGTGCATGTCTACAATCCCGCTTTTGATGTGACGCCTCATCAATTGATCACTGCATTCATCACGGAAAAAGGAATTATTAAGCCACCCTTTTCAAAAAATTTTCAGAAACTAAAATGAAAACAAATCTTTCGCAAATTGGCGAATTTGGTTTGATCGACCGCATTCGAAAGAAAGTCCGCACGTTCCAAAATGTTTACGTTGGGATTGGCGATGACGCTGCTCTTTTAAAAGAAGAGAAAGGGCTTTCGTTGCTCACCATGGACTTGATGGTAGAGGGAGTGGATTTTTCATTCCGCTCAGCTCAGCCAGAAGAAGTAGGGCGAAAAGCGTTAGCCATTAACTTAAGCGATGCCGCCGCAATGGGAGCCGGGCCCGAAGCTGCTTTGGTTGGACTAGTTCTTCCGCGTTCAACGAGTCTAAAATCCATTGACCAGTTTTATAAGGGGCTTTTAACTCTTGCGAAGAAATTTCGCGTCTCAGTCGTTGGCGGCGATCTCTCGCGAGGGCCTGCTTGGATGATATCGGTTGCTCTTTTCGGAAGAGTAACGCACGGGAGACCAGTGTTGCGGAGCGGCGCAAAGCCGGGAGATATTATTTGTGTGACAGGCGCACTTGGTGGCGCGATTCTTAAGAAGCATCTTCATTTTGAACCTCGTGTTCACGAAGGGAAATTCCTTGCACGAGAAGGAGTGCGCGCGATGATTGATGTTTCAGATGGGCTTATTCAAGATTTAGAACATATTTTGTGGGCCTCGAAAGTGGGCGCTAAACTTTCACTCGACCAAATTCCAATTTCAAAGGATGCCTGGAAACTTGCAAAGCAAAATCGGAAACGTGCTCTCACAAGGGCGTTATCGGATGGGGAAGATTTTGAACTTTTGTGTACAGTTCCGCCTGCTGTTTGGAAGAAGCTTGAGCGGAACTGGAAAAAGAA